>DASQRV010000163.1:0-11726 GCA_035642735.1 Steroidobacteraceae bacterium | reverse complement strand
CCGCTCGACTGGTCGCCGGATGACTCCAAGCTCCTCGTGTGGCGGTACCTCTCGAGCAGCGAGAGCTACCTGTATATCGCGGACGTGGCGAGCGGCGCGCTCACCCCGCTCGAGCAGAAGCCGGCCCGGGCCGGCATCCGCCTGGCGCGCTTCGACCCGCTGGGTCGCGGCGTGTACGTCGTGACCGATGAGGATGGCGAGTTCGCGCGGCTGAAGTTCAAGGACCTCATCACCCACGACAGCCGACGCGTCAGTCCGGAGGTCAACTGGGACGTGGAGGACTTCGATGTCAGCGCAGACGGGCGCTACGTCGCCTATGTCATCAACGAGGACGGCCGCAGCCGCCTCGCCGTGCTCGACCAGGAGAGCAAGCAGACGCTCACGCCCGCCGGGCTCCCGGAGGGCCGCATCGGCAACCCGCGCTTCGACCACACCGGGCGCAGGTTGGCGATGACCGTCGACTCGCCGACCTCGCCACGCGATGTCTTCGTGTACGAGGTCGCGAAGGACAGCGTGACGCGCTGGACGCACAGCGAGGCGGGGCCGGTCGAGGTCGGCACCTTCGTGGCGCCCGAGCTCGTGCGCTATCCGACCTGGGACCGCGTCGGGGGTCACGAGCGGCACCTGTCCGCCTACGTGTACCGTCCGCGCCAGACGAGCGGCCCGCTGCCGGTGGTGATCGACATCCACGGCGGACCCGAAGCGCAGTACCGTCCGGAGTGGGATCCGTTCGTGCAGTTCCTCGTCAACGAGCTCGGCTACGCGGTGATCGCGCCCAACGTGCGCGGCTCGTCTGGTTACGGCAAGAGCTTCCTGGCGCTCGACAACGGGGTGCTGCGCGAGGACGCGCTGCGCGACATCGGCTCGCTCCTCGTGTGGATCGACGTGCAGCCCGGATTCGATCGCGAGCGCGTGGCGGTGATGGGCGGCTCCTACGGCGGCTACCTGGCGCTCGCGGCGCTCGTCACCTACGGCGATCGGCTGCGCGGTGGCATCGATCTCGCCGGCATCAGCAACTTCGTCACCTTCCTGCACAACACCTCCGGTTATCGGCGCGACTGGCGGCGCACGGAGTACGGCGATGAGCGCGATCCCAACATGCGGGCCTTTCTCCAGCGCATCTCCCCGCTCTCCAACGCCCGCCGCATCCACAAGCCACTGCTGGTGGTGGCTGGCGCGAACGATCCGCGGGTGCCGATCTCCGAGTCCGAGCAGCTGGTGTGGAGCGTGCGCTCAGGTGGCGGAGAGGTGTGGTATCTCGTGGCGAAGGACGAAGGGCACGGGTTCCTCCGGAAGGCGAACCGCGACGAGTATCTGCTGACCGCTGCGAGCTTCCTGCAGAAGCTCGCCCATTGAATCGCGCTCCCGGGCTGCGCCTGGCGCTTCGCCTTCAGGCGCCCGGTTGCGCGGCAGGCGCGGCAGGCGCGGCGGGCGCGGGATGAGTATCCGCAGCCGATTGCGCCGGGAAGGTCACGCGCACCGCCAACCCCTTGCCGGCGGGACCCTCGGCCAGGCTCACCGTGGCGCCGTGCGTATCGGCAATCGCCTTGACGATCGCAAGGCCGAGGCCGCTTCCTGACGGCGCCGTCCCCGCGCGGCGGTAGAAGCGGTCGAAGACGCGCTGGCGCTCCTCGGGCGGAATGCCCGGACCATCGTCGCTCACCGTGAGGCGCGCTTCGCCCGCGGTGCTCTCGACCGTCACATCGACACGTCCGCCCGCCGGGGTGTAACGCACCGCGTTGTCGACGAGATTGCGCAGCAGCGTGCGCAGTGCCTCCGGGTCTGCGGCGATCGTCGCCGGCTGCGCGACGGCGACTCCGAGATCGATGTGGCCAGCGTCCGCGAGCGGCACGAGCTCCGCCACGCTCTCGCGCGCGAGCTCATCGAGGCGCACCGGCACCCGCGGGCTCTCGGCGCGCGGCTCCTGGCGCGCGAGCGCGAGCATCTGCTCGACGAGGTGAATGGCTCGCTGTACTCCCGCCGACAGCGTGCTCATGGCGGACTCGCGCTCGGCTTCCCCGCTGGCGCGCGCCAGCATGCCGAGTTGCAGGTACAGCGCCGTGAGCGGGGTACGCAGCTCGTGCGCCGCATCCGCCATGAAGGCGCGCTCGCGCTCGAGCGCTGAGCGCAGCCTGCCGAGCAGATCGTTGAGGGCGAGCACCAGCGGCTGCACCTCATCCGGCTGCCGCTCCGCCGGCAGCGCATCGAGCGCGTCGACGCGGCGCGCCTTCACCTGCGTGGTGAGCCGCTGCAGCGGCTCGAGCGCGAGACCTACGGCGAACCAGATCAGCAGTGCCAGCACCGGCAGCAGCAGCAGGAAGGGCCTGAGCGTCTGCACGGCGAGCTCGGCGGCACGCTGCCGGCGAACGCTCAGCAGTTGCCCCACCTGGATGACGCGCGTCGCCGCCTGCACGCCGAACACCCGCCAGGGGCCTTCGCTCGAGGGTACGGTGGAGAAACCGAGCGTGGTGATCTGCGGCAGCACCGCGTGCGGATGCGACAGGTACACCCGCACGCCATCGAGCGACCACACCTGCACCACGAAGTCGTAGGAGGCGTCGGTCGGGGGCAGCCGCGGCGCCAACAGGTACGAGACCGGCTCATCGCGCAGGATGAGCGCCGTCTCGCGCAGGTGATAGTCGAAGAACTCATCCGCCTCCGCGAGCGCGTTGCGGTAGACGACCCAGCCGCCGGCGGCGCCGACGAGCACCACACCCGCGAGGAGCCAGGCGAGCAGCCGCGCCCGGAGCGAGCTCACGCGGCGGGCCTCAGGCGGTAGCCGACGCCGCGCACCGTGAGGATGAACTGCGCACCGAGCTTGCGGCGCAGGCCGTGGATGTGAACCTCGACGGCGTTGCTCTCGACCTCCTCGCCCCAGCCGTACAGCCGTTCTTCGAGCTGTGCGCGCGAGAGGATCGTGCCCGGCCGCTCCATCAGCAGCTGCAGCAGCGCGAACTCGCGCGGCGACAGCGCTACCTCCACTGCGCGCTGCGTCACGCGGTGCGCCGCCGGATCGAGCACCACGCCTTCGTGCTCGAGGAGCGGCGCGGGGCGGCCGGACTTGCGGCGCAGCAGGGCGCGGATGCGGGCCGCGAGCTCATCGAGAGCGAACGGCTTGATGAGGTAGTCATCGGCACCCGCATCGAGGCCCGCGACCCGGTCGGAGACCGCATCGCGCGCGGTGATGATGAGCACCGGCAGCGACACGCCGCGGCCGCGCAAGGTCTTCAGCAGCTGCAACCCGTCGCTCCCCGGCAGACCGAGATCGAGCAGCAACAGCTCGAACGGCTCGTTCAGCAGCGCCTGGGCAGCGGAGGCGGCATCGTGCACCCAGTCGACGGCGAAGCCCTCGCGCTTGAGTCCCGCGCGGATGGCATCACCGATCATCGCATCGTCCTCTACCAGCAGCAGTCTCACGGCATGCGAAGTATGATCGGTCACGCCCGCCCTCGCGCAAGGAGCTTGTGTTTGAGTGCCCTCGAGCAGGACGCCGCCACCCTCGGGGTCACGCTGACGAGCGCGGATGCCG
The DNA here is from genome assembly GCA_035642735.1 of Steroidobacteraceae bacterium. Classification (GTDB taxonomy): domain Bacteria; phylum Pseudomonadota; class Gammaproteobacteria; order Steroidobacterales; family Steroidobacteraceae; genus 13-2-20CM-66-19. Next base: position 8,197 of record DASQRV010000163.1, on the reverse strand, counting down.
CACGGCTGCTAGCGCTCACCGCGGAGCTCGGGCGCTGGAACCGCAGCTACAACCTCACGGCGATCGGCACGCCCGCCGCCATGGTGACGCACCACCTGCTCGACAGCCTGGCAGTGAATGTCGACCTCGCCGGCACGCGCATCGCGGACGCTGGCACCGGCGCCGGTTTCCCCGGGCTGCCGCTCGCGGTGTGCAATCCGCAGCGGCACTTCACGCTGATCGACTCCACCGCCAAGAAGGTGCGCTTCGTCGCGCACGCGGCGAGCCTGCTGCAGCTCACCAACGTCAGCGCAGTTCACGGACGGGTCGAGTCGCTGAAGTTCCCGGTGCCCTTTGACACCGTGCTCGCCCGCGCCTTTGCGCCCATCCCCGAGCTGCTCGAGAAGGTGACACCGCTCTGCGGCCCACACACGCGTGTGCTGGCGATGAAAGGCAAGTGGCCGCAGCAGGAACTCGCGGCGCTCGCGGCACCCTGGCGCGTCGTGAGCTCACGCGAGCTGACTGTTCCCGGCCTCGATGCCGCGCGCTGCGTGATCGTGCTCGCCCGCGGCGAAGGCGCCGCGCGCGCGGCGCCCGGGGCCGGGGCGCCCGCGCTATCATGAGAGAGGTGCGCGCCAACACTCTCCGTCACCACATCTGCCGTGCCGCGTAACCCGATCCTGACCACCTGGCCACTGCTGCTCGGCATGGGAATTCTCATGCTGGGAGCGGGGCTGCAGAGCACGCTGCTCGGGGTGCGGGCGACGATCGAGGCATTTCCGACGACCGTCATCGGCATCATCATGTCGTGCTACTACGTCGGTTACCTCATCGGCACGCGCCTCGCGCCGCAGCTCCTGCGGCGCGTCGGGCCGGTGCGGGTGTTCGCCACGCTCGCCGCGCTCGCCTCGGTGGCGGTGCTCGTGCACGCCACCTGGGTGCACCCCGGCCCCTGGGCGGTGATGCGCTTCACCTCCGGCGTCTGCTTCGCCGGCATCTACGTCGTGGCCGAGAGCTGGCTGAATCACCGCGCGACGAGCGGCAACCGCGGACGGCTGCTCGCCATCTACATGCTGGTGCTGTACGTGGGCCTCGGCAGTGCGCAGTTCCTGCTGGTCCTCTCTAGCCCGCAGTCGACCGAGCTCTTCATGCTGGTCTCGGCGCTCATCTCGGCGGCGATGGTGCCGATCGTCGCTTCGGCCGAGGAAGTGGCCGAGGCCCCGGTGCCGCAGCGCGTGCGCTTCCGGGAGCTCTACCGCGATTCCCCGACGGGCGTGGTGGGCGTGGCCGTCTCGGGGTCGATCTCCTCGATCATCTTCTCCATGGGTCCGGTCTACGCGCGTCTCTCGGGGTTCGGGACGCGCGGCGTGGCCGAGTTCATGGCGGTGAGCATCTTCGCCGCGGTGCTCACGCAGTATCCGGTCGGACGGCTCTCCGACCGCATGGACCGGCGCACGGTGATTGCGACCATGTGCCTCACCGGCACGCTGGTCGCGGCCGTCATCGAGGTGTTCGGCCCGCTGCCGCGACCGCTGTTCCTGCCGCTCACCGCGCTGTTCTCGGGAGCCGCGCTGACGCTCTATTCGCTCTCGGTCTCACACGTCAACGACAAGCTCGCGCCCTCGCAGATGGTTGCCGCCAGCAGCGCGCTGCTCCTCATCAACGGCACGGCCGCGGCGTTTGGCCCGGCGCTCACCGGCGGGCTCATGTCCGCCTTCGGCGCGCGCGCCTACTTCGGCACACTCGGCACCCTCACCGCGGCACTCGCGCTCTATGACCTGTGGCGCAAGGCGCGGCAACAACCCGTCCCGCAGAGCGAGAAGGGCCCCTTCATCAACACCCGGGAGCTCGTCACCGCCGCGGGCCTCGACCCCGCCCCGCTGGCCGGTGTCGAGGAGCTCGAGCTGCCCGTGCCGCGCCCGCCGGTCAAGGATGCAGGGGCATCGCCGTCGTCTCCTTGATGACGGCAAGCGCGATCGAGGAATTCTCCGACTGCACCCCGGGAAAGCGTGAGAGGTGATCGAGGAAGAACGCCTCGTACGCCTTGATGTCGGGGCAGACGATGCGCAGCAGGAAGTCGGTCTCGCCCATGAGCGTGTAGCACTCGAGGATCTCCGGGTGCGCGCGCACCGCCTGCTCGAAGCGCAACAACGCATCGCGCCCGTGGCCCGCGAGCTTCACGTGCGAGAACACCATGACCGAGAGCCCGAGCTTCTCGCGGTCGAGGAGTGCCACGCGCCTTTTGATCACCCCGAGCTCTTCCAGCCGCGTCACCCGCCGCCAGCACGTCGTGGCGGTCAGGCCTACGCGCTCGGCGAGCTCGGCCGCCGAGAGGTTGCCGTGCTCCTGCAGCACCCCGAGCAGACGCAGGTCGGTGCGGTCCAGTTCGGGAAATTGCACGATTCGTTTCATAGCAAGGCCATATTATGCAATAGATATTTCATCAACTGGCGCGAGAAGGCAACCTTTGTCACAAAGCGTGCGCGGCGAGGCGCGTAGCCTTACGCCATCTCCCGGTGCGATATCCGCCCTCCGGAGCCACACGCGATGCAAATCTTCGACACGCGCGAGTTCGACGCTCACGAGCAGGTCGTCTTCGGTCACGACGCCCGCACCGGCCTGCGCGCCATCATCGCGATCCATTCGACGACGCTCGGGCCCGCCGCGGGCGGCTGCCGGATGTGGCCCTATGCCACGACCGCGGAAGCCGTGGCGGATGTGCTGCGGCTATCGCGCGGCATGAGCTACAAGAACGCGATGGCAGAGCTGCCGTTCGGGGGCGGCAAGGCGGTCATCGTCGGGGACTCACGCAAGGCCAAGAGCGCCGAGCTCTTCGAGGCCTTTGGCCGGCTGGTCGAGTCGCTCGGGGGCCGTTACGTCACCGCCGAGGACGTCGGCACGACGACCGCCGACATGTCGAGCGTCGCGCGGGCCACGCGCTACGTGGCCGGCCTCGGGGCTGCACCCGGGCAGGCGGGCGGCGACCCGGGCCCCAAAACCGCGCTCGGGGTGTACCTCGGCATCAAGGCGGCCGTGAAATTCCGCCTCGGCCGCACCGATCTGAAGGGCGTCACGGTCGCAGTCCAGGGCCTCGGCGGCGTCGGGCGCCATCTCTGCGGCCTGCTGGCGGCCGACGGCGCAGAGCTGTTCGTGGCCGACGTGCAGCCGGCCGCCGCGAGCTTCGCGCACGACCAGTTCAAGGCGCACCGCGTCCCGGTGGAGGAGCTGCTCGCGCTCGATGTCGATGTGCTCGCTCCCTGCGCACTCGGGGCGGTGCTCAATTCGGGGTCCATTCCGCGCCTGCGTGCACGCATCGTCGCGGGCGCCGCCAACAACCAGCTGGCGCAGGATGAGGACGGGGCGGCGCTGCAGGCCGCCGGCATCCTCTACGCGCCCGACTACGTCATCAATGCCGGCGGCATCATCAGCGTCTCGCGCGAGTACTACGGTGGAGCGAGCGAGGCGCAGGTCATCGCCGACATCCAGGCCATTCCGGCGCGACTCACCGGGATCTTCGAGCGCGCCCGGCGCGAGAACCGTCCCACGAATCAGATCGCGGACCAGATGGCGCGGGAGCGCTTGAGCAAGCCCGCGCGCGCGCTCGTCGCCTGAGCCAGTTACGGGCCAGGGAGGGCCCACGGCTCACCGCCGCGGCGCACGGGGTGCCGCGCGAGCTGACCAGGTGCCGCGGGCGTCGCTCGCGTGCGACTCACCGGGCGCGGGCGCGCGGGTGCAGTACACTCCCGCTTCATGAAACGCGTCATTGCCATCGCGATGCAGAAGGGCGGCGTCGGCAAGACCACCACCGCGGTCAATCTGGCGGCATCCCTCGCCGCCACCAAGCGTCGCGTGCTGCTGATCGACATGGACCCCCAGGGCAACACCACCATGGGAAGCGGCGTCGACAAGTCGCAGCTCGAGCGCAGCACCTGCGAGGTGCTGCTCGGAGAGTGCCTGCTCGCCGATGCGCTCGTGCCGATCGAGCACGGGGCCGGTTTCACACTGTTGCCGGCCAACCAGGACCTGACCGCCGCGGAAGTGCGGTTGCTCACTCTGCCGATCGGCCGCGAGACCAAGCTCCGCCACGCGCTCGCTCCGAAGCGCAACGATTTCGACCTGGTCCTCATCGACTGTCCACCGGCACTCAACATGCTGACGGTGAACGCACTGGTGGCGGCCGACAGCGTGCTGATCCCGATGCAGTGCGAGTACTACGCCCTCGAGGGCCTCTCGGCGCTGCTCTCCACCGTCGAGCAGATTCGCGCCGCGGTGAATCCGCAGCTCGCGATCGAGGGCGTGCTGCGCACCATGTTCGACCCGCGCAATAACCTCGCCAACGAGGTGAGTGCGCAGCTGGTCGCGCATTTCGGCGACAAGGTGTTCCGCACCGTCATCCCGCGCAACATCCGCCTCGCCGAGGCGCCGTCCTTCGGCAAGCCGGCGCTGTTTCACGACAAGGAGTCGCGCGGCGCACTCGCGTATCTGGCGCTCGCCGGCGAGATGATCCGGCGCGAGGAGGAGTCGAGCGGCGTCGTGCGCAGCCTCGCGGCGATGACGCCGGGCGCCGCTCCCGCAGACCCGCCCGCGGCACCTGCCGCGCCCACGGTGAACACTGCGACGCCATCCGCAACGGCGGCATCTGCAACCGAGGCGCGCCCGGCGGGAGTCGCTGCGATTGCCACGCCCGTGAGCCCGGCGCCCGCCCCACAGGCTGAGGACCGATCCCGATGATGCACCGGAAACCCTCTCTCGGCCGCGGCCTCGCGGACCTGCTCGGCGCGCGTGCCGCCACCGCCACCGCGGCGCCGCCCGTGCCTCAGGGGGAGGAGCTGACGAAGCTGCCGCTCGATCTCCTGCAACGGGGCCGTTACCAGCCGCGCATCGACATGCGGCCCGAGACACTCACCGAGCTCGCCGACTCCATCAAGTCGCAGGGAGTGGTGCAGCCGATCGTCGTCCGTCCGCTCGAGCCCCCGGTCGATGGCGAGTCGCAGCGCTACGAGATCATCGCCGGGGAACGGCGCTGGCGGGCGGCGCAGATGGCCGGGCTCGCCGAGATCCCGGCCGTCATCCGTCACATCCCGGACGAGGCCGCCATCGCGGTCGCGCTCATCGAGAACATCCAGCGTGAGAACCTCAATCCACTCGAGGAGGCGCGCGCACTCGAGCGCCTGGTGAGTGAGTTCGGCCTCACGCACCAGGAAGCCGCGCAGGCGGTCGGCCGCTCGCGCGCCGGCGTCACGAACCTCCTGCGCCTGCTGGAGCTCACGGCCGAGGTTTGCGAGCTCCTCGAGAAGCGCACGCTGGAGATGGGTCACGCCCGCGCGCTGCTCGCCCTCAGCGAGCGCCGCCAGCAGACCGAGGTCGCGTTGCTCGTCGCCCGCAAGGGCCTCTCGGTGCGCGAGACCGAGGCGCTGGTGCGGCGCCTGCAGACCCCGCACGGGGCGCCCGCGCACGATGGCGTCACCGAGCGCGATCCCAACGTGGCGCGCCTCGAGCAGGAGCTCGCGGAGAAGCTCGGCGCCCGCGTGGCGATCCAGCCCGGCCGTGGCGGCCGCGGCAAGCTCGTCGTGAGCTACAACAGCCTCGACGAGCTCGACGGTATTCTCGCTCACATCCAGTGAGCCGGCGTCCGGCCACTTGCGGAAAGTACGGTGTGGACGGAGGCCCGAGCGGTCTCTATAATCCCGCGGCTTTTTCGCCGTGGTCACGTAAGTGACTGAGCGGTCGAAGTAATGTGAAGCCACTTGCGTCCGCTCAAGACGCAAGGCAAGCGGCTCTTTTGAGCCCCTCGAACGGGACTTATATAAGGTGTCGGCGATCGATCTGCCCCGTGCGCGGCGGCTGGCCTTCGGCGTGGTCGCGAGTCAGGCGGCGGTGAGCGTCGTAGCGGCACTGTGCGCGCTCGCCCTCGCCGGCCGCGTCGGCGCTCTGTCGGCGCTCGCGGGCGGGGCCATCGCGACCGCGGGCAGTCTCGCGATGGCGGGACTCGTGTTCGGCGGCTCGAGTGGGGGAGCCGGGCGCGCCCTGAGCAGGTTCTATCTCGGCGAAGTGCTGAAGCTCGCCGTCATAGCCGTGCTGTTCGTGGTGGTGCTGAAGATGATGAGGGTGGCGCCGCTGGCGATGTTCGCCGGCTTCGCCGCGACCTTCCTCGTGTATTGGATCGCGCTGCTCGCCGCGCTGCCCGCCCTGGGCGGTGCGCGCCGCGGCGCCTGAGGTGCGGGTGTGTTGACAGCAGTGATCGCAGCGGCGGCAGAGAGCGGTGGCGCGACCGGCTACATCCTGCATCACGAGACGAACCTGGCGAACAAGGCCGCGCACGGCATCGTCGACTTCTCGGTCATCAACTACGACACCGTGTTCTTCTCGGTGTTCCTCGCGGTCGTGTTTCTGGTTCTATTCGGCCTGGTCGCGCGGCGCGCCACCGCCGGCGTGCCGGGCCCGGTGCAGAACTTCGTCGAGACGATCGTGTCGTTCGTCGCCACGCAGGTGAGCGACACCTTCCACGGTGCGAGCCGCCTGGTGGCGCCGCTCGCGCTCACGATCTTCTGCTGGATCTTCCTCTTCAACTTCATGGACCTGATTCCGGTCGACCTGCTGCCGCTCGTGGCGCGCGGCGTCGGCCTCGAGCACCTGAAGGTCGTGCCGAGCACCGACCTCAATGCGACCTTCGCCATGTCGCTCACCGTGTTCGTCCTCATCATCTTCTACAGCCTGAAGATGAAGGGCCCGATCGGCTTCATCGCCGAGCTGACACTGAATCCCTTCAGGGCCAAGAACGTCTTCGCGCAGGCGCTACTGGTGCCGGTCAACTTCATACTCGAGTCGGTCACCTTCCTGGCGCGCCCGATCTCGCTGTCGCTGCGTCTCTACGGCAACCTCTATGCCGGCGAGATGGTGTTCCTGTTGCTCGCGGCGCTGTCGCTGCAGGGCATCGCGCAGCTGGCCCATTTCAGCGGCCTGTTCTTCACCGTCATGCAGTATCTGCTGGCGCTGGTGTGGACGATATTCCACCTGCTTGTGATCACGCTGCAGGCCTTCATATTCATGGTGTTGACGATCGTCTATCTGTCGATGGCGAGCGAGCACCATTGAGCGGCGGGGCTGCGCCGCAACGGGTTTCGCTATCTGGCTTCTGAGTTTGTTAGGAGAGTTGAATGGAAAACATTGCACACATCCAGGCCATGACCGTGCTGGCCGTCGGCATCATCTTTGGCATGGGTGCACTCGGCACCGCGATCGGCTTCGGCATTCTCGGTGGCCGCTTCATCGAGGGCTCGGCGCGCCAGCCGGAGCTGCTGCCGGTGCTGCGCGTGCAGATGTTCCTGGTCGCCGGACTGCTCGATGCGGTCGCGATGATCGGCATCGGCTTCGCGCTGTTCTTCACGTTCGCGAACCCGTTCCTCGCCGCGGTACAGGCGGCGCACTGAGCGCTCAGCGACGGGCTCTTGCCCACGGGAGATACGCACCGTGAACATCAATCTCACGCTCGTCGTGCAGATGTTCGTGTTCGCCACGCTCATCCTCATCACGATGAAGTGGATCTGGCCGCCGATCCTGCAGGCGATGGATGAGCGCCAGCGCAAGATCGCCCAGGGGCTGGCGGCTGCCGAGGAAGGCGAGAAGGAGCTGTCCCAGGCGCGCGACAAGGCGGACGCCATCATCCGCGAGGCGCGCGAGCGCGCCAACCAGATCATCGACCACGCCCAGCACCGCGCCAACGAGCTGATCGAGCAGTCCAAGGGCACCGCGACTGCCGAGGGCGCGCGTATCGTGGCGTCGGCGCAGCAGCAGATCGAGCTCGACACCACGCGCGCCAAGGAGAGCCTGCGCCGCGAGGTGGCGGGCATCGCCGTCGGTGCCGCCAGCAAGCTCCTCGGTCGCGAGATCGATCCGCGTACGCACGCGGAGCTGCTCGATAAGCTCGCGACTCAGATCTAGCAGCGACCTATGGCCGACAGACTCACCATCGCCCGACCCTACGCCCGCGCGGCGTTCGCGGAGGCCCGGCAGAACGGTGGCCTCGCGCCCTGGTCACAAGCGCTGCAGGCGGCGGCGCTGGTGGTGAGGGACTCACGGGTGGCGAGACTGCTGGACAATCCGCGGGTGACACCGGAGGAACTCGCGCAGCTCGTGGACGAGATCGCCGCGGTTCCCCTCGGGGAGCGTGGCGCGAACTTCGTGCGTATCCTTGCGGACAACCACCGCCTCGGCTACC
>DASQRV010000162.1:0-8023 GCA_035642735.1 Steroidobacteraceae bacterium | reverse complement strand
ACGCTGTAGATGGAGTACGGCAGCAGCGTCGCGGTCGCGAACAGGAACACCAGCGTCAACGCTACGAGCAGGATCGTGAGCGCGATCTCGTTCGGGGTCTTCTGGCGGCGGGCGCTCTCCACCATTTCGATCATGCGGTCGAGGAACGTCTCGCCCGGATTGACCGTCACGCGCACGACGATCCAGTCCGACAGCACCCGCGTACCGCCGGTCACCGCCGAGAAGTCGCCACCGGCCTCGCGGATGACGGGCGCCGACTCGCCGGTGATGGCGCTCTCGTCGACCGAGGCGGCTCCCTGGATGACTTCGCCGTCCGCCGGCACGTAGTCGCCCGCTTCGATCAGCACCACGTCGCCGCGCCGCAGGTCGTCGGCGCGCACCTTTTTGTTGCGGCTGCGGTCTTTGGGGTCGGTGAGCTGCCTGGCCCACACGGTCTGCTTCAGTCCCCGCAGCGCCTCGGCCTGCGCCTTGCTGCGCCCCTCGGCCAGCGCCTCGGCGAAATTCGCGAACAGCACCGTGAACCACAGCCACAGCGCGATGTTGAAAATGAACCAGGCGGGCGCCTCGCCGCGCCCGGCGAGCGCCTGCAGCCACAGCACGGTGGTGAGGATGCTGCCGATGTACACGACGAACATGACCGGGTTGCGCCACTGTACCCGGGGATCGAGCTTCTTCAGCGAGTCGAGCAGCGCCGGACCCAGCAGCGTGCGGTCGAAGAGCGCGAGCTTGCGGCGGCTCATGACGCCGCCCACAGCATGACGTGCTCGACGATCGGACCCAGCGCCAGCGCCGGCACGAAGGTGAGCGCCCCCACCAGCAGCACGGTGCCGATGAGCAGCACCACGAAGGTGGGGCCGTGCGTCGGCATGGTGCCGTCGGAGACCGGAATGCGCTTCTTCGCCGCCAGCGAGCCCGCCACAGCCAACACCGCGACGATCGGCCAGAAACGCCCTAGCCACATGGTGAGGGCAAGCGCCACGTTGTAGAACGGCGTGTTGGCCGAGATCCCGGCGAAGGCACTGCCATTGTTGTTGCCGGCCGAGGAGAACGCATACAGGATTTCGGAGAAGCCGTGCGGGCCCGGATTGCCGGCAGCGGCGCGGCCGGCGGCGACGCTCACCGCAACCGCGGTGCCGGTGAGCACTATGAACGGCATCACCAGGATCGCAATCGAGCTCATCTTCATCTCGAACGCCTCGATCTTCTTGCCGAGGTACTCGGGCGTGCGGCCGATCATGAGGCCGGCGATGAACACCCCGACGATGGCGAAGATCAGCATCGAATAGAGTCCCGTGCCCACGCCGCCGAACACCACCTCACCGAGCTGCATCTGAAAGAGCGGCACGAACCCGCCGAGCGGCGTGTACGAGTCGTGCATGCTGTTGGTCGCGCCGCATGAGGTCGCCGTCGTCACCGTGGCGAACAGCGCCGAGGCGGCGATACCGAGGCGGGTTTCCTTGCCTTCCATGTTGCCGCCCGACTGCGTAGCGCTCGCGGCCTGGTCGACGCCAAGCCCGGCCAGCTGCGGATTGCCGCGCTGCTCGTGCCAGGCGGCGACGCTGAACAGCGTCACGAACAGTACCAGCATCGCGGCGAACACCGCCCAGCCCTGGCGGGTGTCGCCCACCATCCGCCCGAAGGTATAGGTGAGCGCGGCCGGAATGACGACGATCGCCAGCATCTCCAGCAGGTTCGAGAGCGCGGTGGGGTTCTCGTACGGATGGGCCGAGTTGGCGTTGAAGAATCCGCCGCCGTTGGTGCCGAGCTCCTTGATGCTCTCCTGGGAGGCGACCGGCCCCATGGGGAGCGTCTGCGTGTGGGTGAAGAGCGTCTCCTGCACGGGGTTGCCGGCGGCGTCCTTCACCGGGTTGCCGGCGGCATCGGTCTTCGGCTGCTGCCAGGTCAGCGGCTCGAGCGTCGTCACGTCCTTGTAGGGGCTGAAGTTCTGGATTACGCCCTGCGAAGTGAGCGCCAGCGCCAACACCACCGCGAGCGGCAGCAGCACGTAGAGCGTCGAGCGCGTCAGGTCCGCCCACACGTTGCCGATGGTCTGCACGCTGTGGCGTGCCAAGCCGCGGATGAGCACGATCGCCACCACGATGCCGGTCGCCGCCGAGAGGAAGTTCTGCACCGCGAGCCCCGCCATCTGGGTGAGGTAGCTCATGGCGGACTCGCCCGAGTAGCCCTGCCAGTTGGTATTGCTGATGAAGCTCACCGCGGTGTTGAAGGCGGAGTCCGGCGAGAGGTTGGCGAACTTCTGCGGGTTGAACGGCAGCCACAGCTGGCAACGCTGCAACAGGTACACGACGAGGCCACCGACGGCATTGAAAAGCAGCAGGTCCGCCGCGTATTCCTTCCAGCCCATCTCGCGCACCGGCTCGATGCCGCACAGGTGGTAGATGGCGCGCTCGAGCGGCGCAGCCGCGCGCACCGGCCAGATCGCGTGCCCCTCGAAGACATTCGCCATGTAGAGGCCGAGCGGCTTCACAGCCGCCAGCACCAGTAGCAGGAAAACGATGAAAAGAGTCACAGTCGCGCCGCTCATCAGAACTTCTCGGGCCTGAACAGCGCATACAACAGATAAATGAAGAGCGCCACGGTGAGCAACCCGCTTACGGCGTAGATGACGCTCATTCGATCCGTCCGAGCCGGGAGATGGCGCCGATCAGCCAGTGAGTCACCGCGTAAAGCACGATCAGGCCGAGGATGAAGACAAAATCCACGAGACGCTTCCCGTCACTGGCCGCTGGGGCTGGTTACGCTACTGTGGGCGCTGTGAGCGGCGCGTGAAGAAACCCCACGCGGCGAGGGCGTTCTGTGACGGCTGCACTGTTGTCGTGCGGCGCTTTCGAGCGTCATGGGGGCGATGCAGCGCTTTGCCGTCATTACCCTCCGCCGCGAGCTCGCCGCGCGCTATGCCCGTATCCAGCGCCTGTGGGTTGCGGCGCGCAACGCCTACCGCCGGGCATACCGGGCACCCGTTCAGGACCTGAGCGAGCTGCGCGCGGCCGCAGAGCGACTCGAGCAGCTCGATCGCGGCCGCGCGGCGCTGCGGCGCGAGCTGAAGGCGCTATCCGACTGAGCCGGACGAAGTGCGGATCATTGACGGTCCTTTGGCCGCTCGCCTAGAGTCCGCGGCGCATCACCATATGAGACGAGATTGTCAGGATATGAGCTCGCGTGCCTCCGGGGGACGGCGTTGACCGCAACGTTCCAACCGCCTGGCGCGCTGCGGCCGCAGGACCGCGTAGCGGTGATCGCGCCGGCGAGCGGGTTCGAGCGCGACGCATTCGACGCGGGACTGGCGCTGCTCGATGCCCGCTACCGCACCGAGTACGGCAACGGACTGTTCGAGCGGCGGCGTTACCTCGCGGGCAGCGATGATCGGCGTCTCGCCGAGCTGCACGCCGCGCTCACCGATCCCGGCATCCGCGCGGTGTTCTGTGCCCGCGGCGGCTACGGGGCGACGCGTCTGCTGCGGCAGCTTGCCGCCTCCGCGCCCGCGGGCGCACCCAAACCACTCGTTGGATTCTCCGACATCACGGCGCTCCACCTGTGGCTGCAGGCACACGGTCGCATCAGCATCCACGGCCCGGTGCTGACCCAGCTGCCACGCCTGCCCGCGGCGACCCTCACGCGACTCTTCGACCTGCTCGAGTCGGTCCGGCCGGCGCCGCCCCTCGCAGGCACGGCCACCTATGTCGGAGGTGTGGCCGAAGGACCGCTGCTCGGTGGGAATCTCTCGGTCTTCACGCGTCTGCTCGGCACGCCGTATATGCCACCGCTCGATGGCGCGATCCTGCTGCTCGAGGACCAGGGCGAGCGCCCCTACCGGCTCGACCGCATGTGGACGCACCTGCAGCTCGCGGGGGTCTTTGAGCGCGTGCGCGGCATCGTGCTCGGGTCCTTCAGCGCATGCGAGGAGCGGGGAGCGGACTATACGAGCGATGAGGTGCTGCGCGAGCTCGCCGCGAGCACCGCACTGCCGTGCGCGGCCGGTTTGCCGATCGGGCACGGCGATGTCAACGAGCCGGTGCCGCTCGGCGTGCGGGTACGGCTCGATGCCGATGCCGCACGGCTGACATTCCTCGAAGCGGCCGTGAGCGCCTCCGCGTAACGCTTCCCCGCCGGCGGCCGCACGCGCCGCTCAGAAGAGCGAGCCGCCCTCGCCCACCATCGCCTTGCGCACCAGCGGGATCGGCGGCCCGCCGTACGACAGGAACCGGTTGTGGAAGTCGTACCAGTACTGGCGCGGATCGGCGCTGGCGGCTGCTCCCGGCTGCCGCGCCACCCAGTCGGCGCGCAGCTTGCGGATCATGAGCTTGCCGAGGGTGTATTTCAGATACTCGGGGTCGAACGTGCCGCGGGCCGCCTGCTGGCGAGCGTTGCCCGGGTCGGTGTAGGCGCGCTCACGAAACATCCGGTCGGACTCGGCGAGCGTCATGCCCTGGGTATGCAGCCCGATCGCGGAGAGGTAGCGCACGTTGCGCAGCAGCGCATCGGTGAGCTGCCCGACGTGCTGCTCCGCATTGCCATTGCCGAGCCCCTGCTCCCACATCATCTCCTCGCAGTAGTGCGCCCAGCCTTCGGCAAAGGCATATCCGACCCACAACGCCGCCACCTTCGAGGGATTGCGATTCGAGTACAGGAATTGCAGAAAATGTCCGGGCCAGACCTCGTGCACGGTCGTATAGAGCAGCGTCGCCTTGCCGGGTATGTACTGGGCGCGCTCCTGCGCGCTCCACGCGGGGTCCGGGGGCGCGATCATGAAGATGTAGGCCACACCCTTCTCGAAGGGACCCGGTACGTTGATGTAGGCGGCGTTCGAGCGGTTGTAGGGCGGCGCCTCGGCAACCTGGGGACGCTCGTCGCTCGGGATGCGGACAATGTTCTTCGCCACGATGAAGTCGTGCAGCTGCGCGAGCTGCGCGCGGGCGGCTGCGACGGGACCGCCACTTGGCTTGTTGGCGCGCATCCGGTCGACGCACGCGCGCAGCGTGCCGCCGGGCAGATACTGGGCGCAGGCCGCCTTGAGCGCCTGCGTGTTGCGCTCGAGGTCGGCGCGCCCGACCTCGAGCAGCTGCGCGATCGGCACCTCGACGCGCTCGGTCGAACGCAACATCTCGAGAAACAGCGGTTCCCCGAGCGCGTAGCGGCCGGTCGCATGGCGCCGCTCGCCCTCGAGCCAGGCCTTGAGTCCCGCCATCGCGGTGGCGGCGGCTGCGCTCGCCTCGGCGAGCTCCTTCTGCGCCGCGCTGTCCTGCACGCCCGCGAAAACCTTGGGCGCATCGTTGCGGAAGAAGTCCACGTAGCCGCCGAAATCGTCGATGCCGCGCTGCACGAAGCTCGGAGGAAGTGGTGTACGCAGGTTGGCGCGAACGTCCGAGGCGAGCTTCGTGATGGCGTGCAGATAACCGATGTAGGCGCGCATGCGCGTCGCGAGCGGCGCGTAGTCGCGATTCAGGTAGACCTCGGGGTCGAGCTGCTCCAGGTACCACGCCGGGTTGGTGAACGGAGACTGCGCCCGCTCGAGCCAGAAGAGATTACCGTCGGTCACGGTGAGCACGATCTCGCGCTCGAGCCGCTCCCCCTCGGTCAGGGCAGCCGCATCGAACGACTGCGCTTCGGTGCGCATGGCGTGCAGACGCGCCGCTTCGGCGGCGATGCCGGCGGCGCTCCAGTCGGACATCTGCCCGTCGAACTCGTGGCGTCCGGCCTGCACGGCGAAGTAGGGGTTGGCGCGCAAATAGCCCTCGATGAAGCGCCCTGCAAACTCGGGCCAGCGATCCGATGTCGCCGCGGCAGGCGCGTTCGGGGCGGGCGGGTTCGCGGCGGCGGGCGTCGGAGAAGGAGCCGATGAGCCACTACAACCCGAGATCGCGAGGCTCAATGCGGCGAGAGCGCACGGCATACGCATGGGTGTCCTTCTCCCCGAGGATTCAGTCCAGCCGCCGGACCTGCAGCGCGAGCAGTGCGCCGCCCTCGTCACGCTCGATGTGGAACTCGATCGGACGGCAGCACACTTCGCAGTCTTCTACGTAGGATGGCTCTTCGGCGGTCAGGTCGACGCGTGTCTGCAACCGCTCGCCGCAATACGGGCAGCGCACGGCCACGAATTCCTCCGGCGACAGCCCCGCAGGTCCCTTGCCCGGCTCCCACACCGGTTCGAGTCCGTAGAGCTCGTCGATGCTCTGCCGGTCGAGGCGCGTGATGCGCCTGCGCAGGCGCTCGAGCTCGGTCGGTGTGCGGCGTTTGGTCATTTGCGCGTGGACGTGCCGAAAGCGATGCTGCACTCTTGGGCTATCGGGTCAGCGAGGATACGACAATATGCCAACGGTTCGTGGCACCCTCGGGCTGCTCTGCGTGGCCGCCGCCCTGCTCTGCGGGTGCATGGGCCCGAGAGTCGAGGAGGCGGCGCCGCCCGGCGTCAACCTGGCTGGCACCTGGAAGCTCGATCACGCCGCGAGCGATGATCCGCAGAAGATCCTCGATCACATGCGCGAGGAGGCCCTGAAGATAATGAGTCACCCGCCACAGCCTGTGATGAGCATGCCGGCCCATCCCGGACGGCAGGGACAGGGGCAGGCGGCGGCGCAGAATCCGGACAGCGACCGGGAGGCGGTGCCGGCGCAGCCCGCCACTCTTGGGCCACACTTCGACCCGCTGAAGTACTCACCCATGGCACACATCATCCGGAATAGTGTCGCGCGCGGGGACTTCCTCACCGTGCACCAGAGCCCGGGCGAGTTCGTGCTCGACTACGGCGCATCGAGGCGCACTTTCACGCCCGGCCAGCACAGCGTGGTATCGGCCGAAGGCGGTGTCGGGGACCAGACCTCGGGATGGAAAGGCCGCGAGTACGTGATCGTGGTGAAGGGGCAGCAGGCGCCCGCGGTCACCGAGGAATACGGCCTCTCGCCCGACGGCCAGCAGCTCGTGGAGAAGCTCCACATCTCCTCAGGCGAGCTGCGGGCGGTCACCATGACGCGCGTGTACCGGCCGACCAACGAAAGCGCACCGCGGCAGCTTCCGACGAGCGACTGAGCGCGCGTTACCCATGCGCTCATGCAGCACCTACCCGACGGCGAGCGTGCTCTCGGTCGTGGCGGCGGGCGCGGCGGCCGCTGCTTCGCTCGCACTCGCCGCCGCCGCACCCGCATCGCTCGCTCCCGGCACGGGGGCCGCCGCGCCTGAGGCCATGCAAGAGGTCGTGGTCGAGGGACGACACGAGGGTCCGCGCATGTGGATCGTGCGCCGCGGCGATCACACGCTGTGGATACTCGGCACGATCTCGCCGCTGCCGAAGAAGATGGTCTGGCAGCCCGACGCGGTGGAGGAAGCCCTCAAGTACACGCAGGAGGTGGTGCCCGCCTGGCCGAGCTACAGAATCGGCGCCAACCCGATCACGGCGCTGCGCGTCTACATCGCCTGGCGGCACCTGCAGAAGCCTCCCGACAACCTGCCGCTGAGGGAGAGCCTGCCGCCGCCTCTGTATGCGCGCGTCGAGGCGCTGCGCATACGCTATGCCCCGCACGACAACAAGATCGAGAAGATGCGCCCGATGCTGGCGGCGCGCGAGCTCCTTACGCACGTGCTCGATGCGGCGGGGCTGGCGGTGCACAACGAGGCGCAGCAGGAGGTGCTCGCCCTCGCCGCACGGCACGGGGTCCGTGTCCGTCAGGACAAGCTGCGCATCGACGATCCGGTCGATGTGCTGAAGGACGTGGGCGCGACGCCGCTCGCCGGCGAGGTGGCCTGCCTCGACGCCGTCGTGACGCTCCTCGAGACCGATCTCGGCAACATGCAGGCGCGCGCCCGCGCCTGGGCACTCGGCGACGTGGACGCGCTGCGCGAGATCCCGCATGCCGACGACCGCGCCGCTTGCATCTCGGCGGTATCGACCTCGGAGCGCGTACGCACCCTCATCGCGCGCGCCCAGGATGACTGGTTGGTCGCCGTGACCGACAGCCTGGCACGCAATCGCGGTACGCTCGCCGTGCAATCGATGGAGCGCCTGCTCGGC
>DASQRV010000161.1:0-3625 GCA_035642735.1 Steroidobacteraceae bacterium | reverse complement strand
CGTGCCGAGCCCCTCGCTCACCGCCAGGGCGACGCCCGTGAAGCCGAATGCGAAGCCGAGCCATTGCCGGGGTTGAACCTTTTCACCGAGGAGAAGACCGAGCACCGCGGTCACGATCGGCATGGTCCCTATCACGAGTGCGATCATGCCGACGTTGGCGCCGAGAACCACGGCCAGATAGAGCGCGCCAAACTGCAGCGCGAGCGTCAGTGAGCCGACCACCGCACTGTGCAGCGCGGCGCGCCCGCTCGGCCAGGCTGCCCGGCCGAGCAGCGCGCATGCGGCGAAGACCAGTCCGGCAGCGCTGAAACGCGCCGTGAGCAGGGTGAAGGGCGCGAAATGATCGAGCGCAATCCGCGCCGCCGGATAACCGGTACACCACAGCAGCACGAACGCGGTGCCGAGTGCGGCCGTCGGCACGCGGGCGGGGTGCGATGCCATGCTCATGGCGCGGCAGGATAGGCAGTCGGCAAACCGCGATAAACTGGCGGGGCCGCAAATGATATTTGCCGGGACTGCAACAGTGTCGTGGACCGTTTCGAGCAACTGAGCGCGTTCGTCGAAGTCGCCCGCCGGCAGAGCTTCGTGCAGGCCGCGCGGGCGCTCGATCGGCATGTGTCCGCGGTCAGCCGTGCCGTTGCGGCGCTGGAGAATCGCCTCGGCGTGCGTCTGCTGCAGCGGACCACGCGCCGCGTCATCCTGAGCGATGCCGGCCGCGACTATTTCAAGCGCTGCGAGACGCTGCTCGCCGAGTTCGACGGTGCCGATGCCGAGGTGCGCGATCTGGCCGCCTCGCTGCGCGGCAAGCTGCGCGTGAGTGCGGCCAGCGGCGCCGGCCAAAGCGTGATCGCGCCGATCGTGCCGCGATTCCTCGCCGCACATCCGTTGCTGACGCTCGATCTGCAGCTCACCAACCGCTTCGTCGATCTGCTCGAGGAAGGTTACGATCTCGCGCTGCGCGTCGGCGCGCTGGCGGCGGATTCGCGCCTGGTCGTGCGGCGCTTGCTGCCGACGCGGCGCATCCTGGTGGCGAGCGCTGCCTATCTCGGGCGTCGTGGCGGCCCGCGCTCCCCCCGACAGCTGCGCGAGCATCCCTGCCTGGTTCTCGATATCGGCCGGCGCCCGCAGCGCTGGGAGTTGGCGAGTGCGCGCACGCAGGTCGCGATCGACGTCGAGGGCCCGCTGCGCTCGAACAACGCGTTCGTGCTGCTGCGGGCCTGCCGGGAGGGCCTCGGCATCAGCCTGCTGCCGGAAACGGTCGCGGGGGAGGACCTGCGCGGCGGCGGGCTGCAGCGGGTGCTGCCCGGCTGGGTGAGCACCGAAGAGGGCATGTACGCGGTCTACCCGAGCGCGCGATTCATTCCCGCCAAGGTGCGCGCGTTCGTCGAGTTCGTCGCCGCGGAGCTGCGCACGCCACCGGTGTGAGGCTGGCGCGGCCGCCGGGGCGGTGGGTTTGCAGGGTGTTGCGCTCGCCGCCGCTTCACGCGAGCGGGATCAAATCCACCTTGGCCGCGCACACGAAGTCGTTCTCCGAGAGTCCGCCGATGGCATGCGTGGTGTAGGTCACGCGGCAGTAGTTGTAGCCGACCTCGAGGTCCGGATGATGGTCCTCGATGTTCGCGAGGTGCGCAACGGCGTTGACGAAGCTCATGGTGCGATAGAAATCGCGGAACCTGAGCTCGCGACGGATGGCGCGGGCGTTGTCCGTGAGCATCCAGTCGCCGGAGACCTGCGCGAGCAGCTGCGTCGCCGCGGCGGCTGTCAGCGCCGGGATGCCGCCTTCACAGGGCCTGCAGCGGCGTGACGCGAGCTCGCTCACGCCTCGGTCGCCTGCCGGCGCGCGTAGTGACGCGCCACGTACTGCTCGACGATCTCCTGGAATTCCTCGGCGATGCGCTCGCCCTTCAGGGTGACCGTCTTCTCGCCGTCCTCGTACACCGGCGCCACCGGGCGCTCGCCGGTGCCCGGCAGGCTGATGCCGACATTGGCGTGCTTGCTCTCGCCCGGTCCGTTCACGACGCAGCCCATTACCGCGACACTCATGTCCTCGACGCCCGCGTACTCGCGTCGCCACTGCGGCATGCGCGCGCGGATGTGGGACTGGATGCGCGCGGCGAGCTCCTGGAAGAAGGTGCTGGTGGTGCGGCCGCACCCCGGGCAGGCGACCACGAGCGGCGTAAAGGCGCGCAGCCCCATGGTCTGCAGGATCTCCTGCGCGACGATGACTTCCTGGGTGCGATCGCCGTTCGGCTCCGGGGTGAGCGAGACGCGGATGGTGTCGCCGATGCCCTCCTGCAGCAGCACCGCCATGCCGGCCGTCGAGGCGACGATGCCCTTCGAGCCCATGCCGGCCTCGGTCAGCCCGAGATGCAGCGGGTAGTCGCAGCGCCCGGCGAGGTCGCGGTAGATCGCAATCAGGTCCTGCACGCCGCTCACCTTGGCCGAGAGAACGATGCGATCGTGTGGCAGTCCGAGCTCCTCGGCGCGCTGCGCGCTGCCGAGCGCCGACAGCACGACCGCGCTGCGCATGACCTGTTGTGCATCGAGCGGCTCGGCGCGCGCGGAGTTCTCGTCCATTAGCCGCGTGAGCAGGTCCGAGTCGAGACTCCCCCAGTTGACGCCGATGCGCACCGGTTTCCCGTAGCGGCACGCGGTCTCGATCATCTCGGCGAACTGCGGGTCGCGCTTGCTGCCACGACCGACGTTGCCCGGATTGATGCGGTACTTGGCGAGCGCCGCGGCGCAGTCCGGATGCTCGCGCAGCAGCTTGTGGCCGTTGAAGTGGAAGTCACCGATGAGTGGCACGCGGACACCCGCGCGATCGAGGCGCTCGCGGATGGGCGCCACCGCCGCCGCCGCCTCGGCGGTGTTCACGGTGATGCGCACGAGCTCGGAACCCGCGCGCGCGAGCGCCTGCACCTGGGCGGTCGTCGCCCCGACGTCCGCGGTATCGGTATTGGTCATCGACTGCACCACGATCGGAGCGCCGCCGCCGACGCGCACGTGCGCAATGGAGACCGGGACAGTGGAACGACGGCTTCGTGTCATGCAGGTAACTTAACGTGAAGGGGCCCGAATTCTACCGTGCGTAGCGCTTGGCCGGCACCGATGGAAGGCTGCTATCATGCCAGCCGCCCGAATCGGTCTGTCCGGAGAGTGTCCGGCACGAGCCGGAACGCCGAAGGCGCAAATTCCGCCCGGAAACGCTCAGGCACCAGAACGGCAGACGGCGGCACGCAGGTGCCGCGGGGCTTCTGGAGAGTGGTGGATCGGACAACCAATCCACCCACCGAAGGGGAGCGGCGCCGCGGCGCCTGATCTCTCAGGTCACAGGACAGAAGGGCGGCAGGCGTTGCCGGGCCTACGTGCCCTCAGCGTCGCCTGCCGCTTTTTTTATTGGCTCGGAGATGCCGCTGTGGCGCGACAGACCCCACTTTTCAGACTGCACCAGGAGCTCGGCGCTCGCATGGTGGATTTCGGCGGTTGGGACATGCCGGTGCAGTACAGCTCGCAGATCGGCGAGCATCACGCGGTGCGGCGCGCTGCCGGCGTGTTCGACGTATCGCACATGGGGGTCCTCGACCTGCGGGGAACGGGCGTGCGCCCCTTCCTGCAGCGGCTGCTC
>DASQRV010000160.1:0-9372 GCA_035642735.1 Steroidobacteraceae bacterium | reverse complement strand
CCTGGATGGTGGCGGCCGCATGGCTCGCGGTCGGGATCCCGCTCGCCATCGGGGTCTGGGTGACGCTCAAGCAGGCGGCGAAGCTCTTCGGCCTCGGCTGAAGCGTAAGCGGTCGGGGGAGATGGAGCGGGCTAACGGGTCCGAACCGTCGACCTGTACCTTGGCAAGGTACCGCTCTACCAACTGAGCTAAGCCCGCGTCCTTTGAGAGCGCGAAATTCTATGTACACCCCTTGAGAAGTCAAGGCGAGTCCCGCGCGATGCTAAACTCGAAATCACATGAGTTACACACTATAAAGCATTGTTATAGCGTTATATGTAGTTTCGCCAGATCAGCGCTTGAGCTCCGGCCAGGCGGCCCGGAGATAGACGAGCATCGAGACGAGAGTCGCGGCCGCTGCGATGACGGTGAGCACCACGCCGATCCGGTACGTGGGGAGGCCGGAGAGCGGCCAGTGGTAGAGCATCATCGAGAGGCCGGTGATCTGCAGGATGGTCTTGTACTTGCCGAGCTGCGATACGGCCACCTTGCGCCGCGCGCCGATCTCGGCCATCCACTCGCGCAGCGCCGAGATCGTGATCTCGCGGCCGATGATGACGATCGCCGTCAGCACGATGAACCAGCGCGCATCCCTGCTGACGAGCAAGACCAGCGCGACGGCCACGATCAGCTTATCGGCGACGGGATCGAGAAACGCGCCGAGGCGCGAGATCTGGCCCCAGCGGCGCGCGAAGTAGCCATCGAGTGAATCGGTGACTCCGGCCGCGGCGAACAGCAGCCCGGCCGCCTGGTCCGCCCACGGGTAGGGCATGTAGAACAGCAACACGATGAGCGGGATCGCGGCTATGCGCGTCCAGGTGAGCGTGTTGGGGAGATTCCACTCCATCAGCGCCGCCATAGGGGCCCCCGCCGGTTTTCGCGTCCTGCTGATCGATAGCTGCTCATAAAAAGGGGGTAAGCGAGTCTCGCGGGTGCTCTAAGTGCCCGGGTGCAGATGATCATAAAGAGTCCGCGCCAACGTGGCGCCGATTCCGTTCACGGCCGTCAGGTCCGCGACTCCCGCCCGCATCACCCCCTGCAGGCCCCCGAAGTGCTTGAGCAACGCGCGACGCTTGGCGGGTCCAAGCCCCGGGACCACCTCGAGCACCGATTCGTTGTAGCGCCGCGCGCGCTTCTTACGGTGACCGGAGATCGCAAAGCGATGCGCCTCGTCACGGATGCGCTGGATGAGCCGCGAGGCCGGGCCGTGCGGCGCGGGCGTGACGGGCGTTTGCGCGCCGTAGATGAACAGCCTTTCCTGCCCCGGACGGCGGTCCGGGCCCTTGGCGACACCGACCAGCGCCAGCTCGCCGAAGCTCAGCCCCTCGAGCACCTCGTGCACCTCGCGGATCTGGCCGAGACCGCCATCGATCAGCAGCACGTCGGGCGGCGGCACCTCACCATCGCGGACGTGACGGTAACGGCGTTCCAGCGCCTGACGCAGCGCGGCATAGTCATCCCCGGGAGTCACGCCGCGGATGTTGAAGCGCCGGTATTCCTTCTTCAGCGGTCCTTCGGGGCCGAACACGACGCAGGAGGCGACGGTGCCCTCGCCGCCCGTGTGGCTGATGTCGAAGCACTCCAGGCGCTGCGGCGGCTCAGGCAGATCGAGCTCGCGCGCCAGATCGGCGAGCATCTCGTCCATGCCGGCGCGGCGCGCGAAACGCATGCGCAGCGCCTGCTCGGCATTCTCGCGCGTGAGCTCGACCCAGCGGGCGCCGATGCCACGCGCCGGGCAGCGCACCTCGATGCTGTGCCCGAGCCGCTCGCGCAGCGCCGCTTCGAGCGCCGGCGCTTCCTCCACGCGGCTGCCGAGCAGCACCTGGGCGGGCGCCTCGGCATTGGCGTAATACTGCATGACGAACGATGTCAGCGCCTCGTGCGGCTCGGCGAGCGCCGCACGGGGGAAATAGCTGTTGGTGCCGAGATTGCGACCGCCCCGTACCAGCATGACACTCACCGCGTACTCGCCGGCGTCGCCCGCAATCGCGAACACATCGGCATCGCGCGCGCCCTCGGCGGTCACCACTTGCTGCGCCTGGATGCGCTGGAGCGCGGCGAGCTGGTCGCGGATCTCCGCGGCCCGCTCGAACTGGAGCCGCGCCCCCGCTTCCTCCATGCGGCCCTGCAGCTCGGCGTTGACCTCATCGCTCCGCCCCTCGAGCACCTTCACCGCGGCAACGATGTCCTGCGCGTAGGCCTCGCGGGTGATCAGCCCGACGCACGGTGCCGAGCAGCGCCCGATCTGGTGCTGCAGGCACGGGCGGCTGCGGTTCGCAAAAAAGCTGTCGCGGCAGTTGCGGATGTGGAACAGCTTCTGCAGCTGATTGAGCGTATCGCGCACCGCTCCGGCATTGGGGAAAGGACCGAAGTAGCGCCCGGGCGCCGCGCGCGAGCCGCGGTAGAACTCGAGGCGCGGGTAGTCGTGCTCGATGTAGAGGTGAATGTACGGAAAGCTCTTGTCGTCGCGCAGCACGATGTTGAAGCGCGGCTTGTGGGCCTTGATCAGGTTGTATTCGAGCAGCAGCGCCTCGGTCTCGGAGTTGGTCACTGTTACTTCGATGGCGCTGATCTGTGACACCAGCGCCTGCACCTTGGGATCGACGTTGCGCGGCGCAAAGTAGGTGCCGACCCGGTCCTTGAGACTGCGGGCCTTGCCGACGTAGAGCAGCTCCTGCTCCGCGCCGTACATGCGATACACACCCGGACGGCGCGGCAGCGCGGCGATGTATTCCTTGTGATCGAACATGGTCCCGGCCGTCACCGCGCAGGGAGCGCCGCGCGCTCGCAGGCGCGTGCCACCACCGCCTGGAACATCTGCGCCGTGAGGCGCCGCGTGGCGGTGTTGTAGCGGCTGCAATGATACGAATCGATGAGCCAGCGTGCCGCATCGAGTGCGTGCTCGCGACCGTGGCCGAAGGGGTACGCGGCACGCGGGAGTCCCAGCGCCATGAGCAGGGCGTCGTGTCCCACCCGCCCGAGCGCGATGTAGACGCGCGCCGAGCGCAGGCGGCGCAGCTCCGCTTTGAGGTAGTCGTTGCAGCAGCGTACTTCGGCCGGCAGGGGCTTGTTCCCGGGCGGCACGCACTTGACGGAGTTGACGATGCGCACGTTGATGAGGCGCAGTCCATCGCCGGCGGAGCGGGACTCCGGACGGTTCGCGAGCCCGGCCGCGTACAGCGTCTGGTAGAGGAGGAGCCCGGCGTGATCGCCGGTGAAGGGCCGCCCGGTGCGATTGGCGCCGTGCAGGCCCGGAGCGAGCCCGACGATCACGATGCGTGGCCGCGCGGCGCCGAAGGAAGGCACCGGGCGCGCCCAGTACCCCGGATGGCGTTGCCGTGTGCGCGCGAGGAAGGCGGCGAGGCGCGGGCAGCGCGTGCAGTGCGGGTCGTAGGACGCAGTGGGTGCCGGGACGCGCAGCTCACTCACCCATGTGCCGGATGACGGCGCTCGCGAAATCGGCAGTGCTCAGGAGCTTCGCGCCCGGAATGAGACGCTGCAGGTCCTCTTCGACGTTGCGCCGTGCCGCCAGCTCGCGCTTCGGGCGCTTGATCGCCTCGCGCAGCCGCGCGAGATCATAGGTGAGCTCCTTGTTGGCGATGGTCCGCGCGACCCCCTTGATGATGAGATCGGCCGCGTCGCCCCAGTCGAGATAGCGCAGCATCATCTCCGCGGACAGGATGAGAGAGCTCGGGTTGACCCGGTCCTTGCCGGCGAAGCCGGGAGCGGTGCCGTGGGTGGCCTCGAACACCGCCGGCCCATCGCCGATGTTGCCCCCCGGGGAGATGCCGATGCCGCCCACCTGTGCGGCGAGGGCATCCGAGACGTAGTCGCCGTTCAGATTGAGCGTCGCGATGACGTCGTACTCCTCGGGGCGCAGCAGCACCTGCTGCAGAAAATTGTCGGCGATCACGTCCTTCACCACGATTTCGTGGCCACTCCTCGGGTTCGTGAACGACAGCCACGGTCCCGAGCCGATGGGGCGCGCGCCGAACTCCTCGCGCGCGACCTCGTAGCCCCAGTTGCGAAACGCCCCTTCGGTGAACTTCATGATGTTGCCCTTGTGCACCAGCGTCACCGAGACGCGATCCTGGTCGATGGTGTACTGCAGCGCCTTGCGCACCAGGCGCTGACTGCCCTGCTTCGAGACGGGCTTGATGCCGATGCCGGAGCTGTCCGGGAAACGAATGGCGGTGACCTGCAGCTCACCCTGCAGGAAGGCGATGAGCTTGTGGACCTCGGCAGAGCCCGCCGGCCATTCGATGCCGGCGTAGATGTCCTCGGTGTTCTCGCGGAACACCACCATGTCGGTGAGGCTGGCATCCGCCATCGGAGTGGCAACGCCCGGAAAATAGCGGATCGGACGTACGTTGGCGTACAGGTCGAGCTCCTGGCGGATGGCGACGTTCAGTGAGCGCACGCCGGCGCCCACCGGCGTGCCGAGCGGGCCCTTGATCGCCACCACGAACTCGCGCAGCGCCGCGAGCGTCTCCGGCGGGAACCATTGCCCGTAGAGGGCGTTCGCCTTCTCGCCCGCGTACGCCTCCATCCAGCGCACGCGCCGGCGGCCGCCATACGCCTGCGCCACGGCGGCGTCGACCACGCGGCGCATCGCGGGCGTCACATCGATTCCGATGCCATCGCCTTCGATGAACGGAATGATCGGCTCATCGGGCACATCGAGAGAGAAGTCGGCGTTGACACGGATGCGGCGTCCCGCTTCCGGCACGACGATGTGCTGAAACTCCATACGCCCGGCTGACCTCAGGCCGCGGGAGCCCCGCTGCGCCGCTCGCTGCGGCGGGTCTGGCTGTGCTCGGCGATGAGCATGGCGAGCTCGAGCGCCTGCTCGTGGTTCAGTCGCGGATCGACGCTCGAGCGATAGGCGCGCGCCAGGTCGGCATCGGTGAGCCCACGCGCTCCGCCGGTGCACTCGGTGACATCGTCGCCGGTGAGCTCGATGTGCACGCCGCCGAGATGGGAGCCCATCTCGGAGTGGATACGGAATGCGAGATCGAGCTCACGGAGGATGTTCTCGAAGCGCCGTGTCTTGAGGCCTCCGGTGGTCGTCTCGGTATTGCCGTGCATCGGATCGCACACCCACAGCACCGTCTGCCCCGTCTGGCGCACGGCCTCGATGGCCTTCGGCAGCGCGTCTGCCAGCTCCTTGACCCCGAAGCGATGGATCAGGGTGAGTCGCCCCGGCTGGTTCTGCGGGTTGAGGGTATTCACCAGGCCCTGAAGCCACGCCGCGTCCATCCCTGCGCCGACCTTGACACCGATCGGGTTGGAGATGCCGCGGAAGTACTCGACGTGCGCGCCATCGAGCGCGCCGGTGCGCACGCCGATCCAGGGCATGTGGGTCGAGAGGTTGTACCAGCGGTTCTGGCGCGGAATGAAACGGGTCTGCGCCTGCTCGTACAGCAGGTGCAATCCCTCGTGACTGGCGTAGAAGTCGACCAGGGTCGCCTCGTGCACCGGGTGTCCGCTCATGCCCTCGAAAAAATCCAGCGCATCGCCGATCGATCTGACGATGCGCTCATAAGCGTCCTTGAGCGGGGCCTGGTGTACGAAGCCCAGATCCCAGTACTCCGGGTGGTGCAGGTCGGCAAAGCCCCCCTCCACCAGCGCGCGCACGAAGTTCAGGGTGAGCGCCGCGCGCTCGTAGCCGCGCAGCAGCAGTTCCGGATCGGCGGCGCGCCCCGCGGCGGTGAACTCGGGACGGTTCACCAGATCGCCGCGATAGCTCGGCAGCGTCACTCCGCCGCGCGACTCGGTATCGGCCGAGCGCGGCTTGGCGTACTGCCCCGCCATGCGCCCGACGCGGATGATGGGCTTTTTCAGTCCGTGCAGCAGCACGAGGCTCATCTGCAGGAGGATCTTGAGTTTCTTGGCGATGATGTCGGAGTCGCAATCGGCGAACGTCTCCGCACAGTCGCCCCCCTGAAGGAGAAAGGCTTCGCCGCGTTGGGCCGCGGCAAGCCGGCTGCGGAGCGCCTCGACCTCCCAGGACACTACGATCGGCGGCAGCCGCGCGATCTGCGCCACGACCCGCTCGAGGGCCTTGGGATCGGCGTAGACCGGCTGCTGCTGGGCAGGGCGTGCCTGCCAGCTGGCGCTGTGCCAGGAGGTGGTTTCGGGCGCTCGCATGTCATTGATCCTAGCACGCTATTTGTTGCGGATCAGGGCGCGTGCCCGGCCGTTCGGGAGTCGCTCCCGGGTGGCTGGCGCCGGCGTCGGTTCGCGGGCAGAATGCGCCCCTTTTCCAACCGGGCCCCACGAAATCGAGCGTCTTGATGGGCACCGAAAGCTGTTCGGTGACGGCAAAGCTCGATTTCGTGGGTGGTTTTGCGAGGGCCCTATGCATCGTGTCTTGATACTCGGCGCCGGGAAGATCGGCGCACTGATCTCGGGATTGCTAGCCGAATCCGGTAGTTACCGCGTCCAGTTGGCGGATGTCGACGGCGTGGCGGCCGAGGCCGTCGCTCGCGGGCACGGCAGTGCACACCTCAGAGCGTTCACGCTCGATGCGAGCAACGGCTCCTCGCTCGAGCGCCACCTTGCCGCTCACCCGGTCGACGCGGTGATCTCCGGCCTCCCCTACCACTGCAATACTGCGGTGGCCGAGGCAGCGCGCAAGGCGCGCCTCCACTACTTCGACCTCACCGAGGATGTCGAGGTGACGCGTGCCGTGCGCGCCATCGCGGCAGGTGCCGCGCAGGCATTCGTGCCGCAGTGCGGACTGGCCCCCGGATTCATCAGCATCGCTGCCGCCGAGCTCATCACGCACTTCGATGACCTGCGGGCGGTGAAGCTGCGCGTCGGCGCGCTGCCGCAGCACCCGAACAACGTGCTGAAGTACTCCCTCACCTGGTCAACCGAGGGGCTCATCAACGAGTACGGCAATCCCTGCCAGGCGGTGAGCGAGGGGCGGCTCATCGAGCTCGCCCCGCTCGAGGGACTGGAAGAGATCGAGATCGACGGCATGCGCTACGAAGCCTTCAACACCTCGGGCGGCCTCGGCTCGCTCGCCGAAACCCACGGCGCACGCGTCGAGTCGATGAATTACAAGACCATCCGCTATCCGGGTCACTGCGAGCAGATGCGGCTGCTCATGAACGATCTGAAGCTCAATCACGATCGCGCCACCCTCAAGCGCATCCTCGAGAACGCCGTGCCCCAGACGCTGCAGGACGTCGTGATCGTCTACGTGGCGGTGACCGGCACCCAGGACGGCCAGCTGCGCGAAGAGAACTACGTCAACAAGATCTACCCGCAGGTGATCGCCGGTCGGCTGTGGTCGGCGATCCAGGTGACGACCGCCGCGGGAATCACCGCGGTCGTAGACCTGGTGCTCGAGAGCCAGGGCGGCTACAGCGGCTTCGTCGCGCAGGAGCAGTTCCGCCTCACGGACATCCTCGCCAATCGCTTCGGACGCTACTACGCCCCCGGTGGCACCAAGCATCTCTCGGGAGAGCTCGTCGTCGCGGGCAAGGTGGGCCATCAACGACGCGCAAAGGCTGCCAACGCATGAATACCGATAGCGACGCAACACTCCGGCGTCTGGGCCTCGGCCCGCTGAACCCCGGCGCCTGGTCCGGAACGCACGGCTGGTCGAGCGCGACGGACGGTGCGCTTCTCAACGTCCGCAACCCGGCGAACGGCACCCTCATCGCCCAGGTGCGGCCGGCGACCGTCCAGGACTACGAGCACGTCGTCAGCGCAGCATGCGAGGCTGCCGCGCGCTGGCGCGAGGTTCCGGCGCCCAAGCGCGGTGAGGCCGTGCGCCTCGTGGGCGAGGAGCTGCGTCGCCACAAGGATGACCTCGGCAGGCTGGTCTCGCTCGAGAACGGCAAGATCCTCGCCGAGGGCATCGGGGAAGTGCAGGAGATGATCGACATCGCCGACTTCGCAGTCGGCCAGTCGCGCATGCTCTATGGGCTCAGCATGCACTCGGAACGTCCCCAGCACCGCATGTTCGAGCAGTGGCACCCGCTCGGGGTCATCGGCATCATCTCGGCGTTCAACTTTCCAGTCGCGGTGTGGTCGTGGAACGCGTTCCTCGGTGCCGTGTGCGGCAACGCCTGCGTGTGGAAACCCTCACACAAAACGCCGCTCACGGCGCTCGCGGTGCAGCACCTGTGCAACCGCGTGCTCGAGTCCGCCCACCTGCCGGCGGTCTTTCAGCTCTTCATCGATGGCGGCACCGGTCTCGCTACGCGCCTGGTCGAGGACCGGCGCATCGCCCTCATTTCCTTCACCGGCTCGACCGAGGTCGGGCGCAAGGTCGGCGAGCGCGTCGCAGCGCGACTCGGCAAGAGCCTCCTCGAGCTGGGCGGCAACAACGCGGTGATCGTGGATGAGACCGCCAATCTCGACCTGGCGGTGCCGGCCATCGTGTTCGGCGCGGTCGGCACGGCCGGACAGCGCTGCACCTCCACCCGGCGCGTGTTTGCGCACAAGGCGATCCTTGCTGCGCTCGAGAGACGTCTGGTGCATGCCTACCGCCAGGTACGGATCGGGGATCCGCTCGAGAGCGGCACCCTGATGGGTCCGCTGATCGATGGGCAGTCGGTCGAGAGCTACAAAGCGGCGGTGAGCGCCGCGCGCAGTGCGGGCGGCGAGCTGCTCTACGGCGGCGAGGTGCTCGAGCGCCCCGGCAACTTCGTCGAGCCCGCCATCATCCGCGCCCGCAACGAGTGGCCGATCGTGCAGACGGAGACCTTTGCGCCGATCCTGTACCTGATCCCGGTGGACTCGCTCAGCGAGGCGATCGCGGACCAGAACGCGTCGGCCCACGGCCTGTCCTCGGCGCTGTTCACCGATCGTCTGCAGAGCGCCGAAGCCTTCCTCTCTTCCGCGGGCAGCGACTGCGGCATCGCCAACATCAATCTCGGCACTTCCGGCGCCGAGATCGGTGGCGCCTTCGGCGGGGAGAAGGACACCGGCGGCGGGCGCGAGTCCGGCTCCGATGCCTGGAAGGCCTACATGCGCCGCCAGACCAACACCGTCAACTGGAGCCGGGAGCTGCCGCTCGCGCAGGGGATCGAGTTCAAGGTCGAATGACGGGTTGACTCGCCTGCGCTGCCAACGGGCCGTGGCTAACGTCCCGGGAGCCGGAGCGTAAAGCGCGCCCCCCCGAGCGCCGAGGCCTCTATGGTCAGCCGCCCGCCGTAGAGATCCACGGTGTCCTGCACCATGGCGAGCCCGAGACCGTGGCCCGGCACCTTCTCGTCCGCGCGGACGCCGCGCTGCCCCACGCGCGCTCGATTCTGCGTCGAGATGCCTGGGCCGTCATCTTCTACCACGAGACACAACCGCTCGCGGGATCCC
>DASQRV010000159.1:0-2986 GCA_035642735.1 Steroidobacteraceae bacterium | reverse complement strand
GCTGTTCGATGAGCTCAACGCGGTGCGCGACCTGGCCGACATCGCGCCCGAGACTTTCGCCAAGATGAGGAACGTGCTGTTCGGCGCCGAGCTCGACGTACGTACGCCGCTGCCGCTGCTGGATGGTTACGAAGCGGGGATCATGCTGGAAGTCGTCAAGGACCTGCTGTACGAAGCCTACGTCCGCCGAGGCAAGCTGCAGCAGGCGATGATGGTACGGCGCTTCTTCCTCGAGGAGACCGGCAGCCACGTCGCGCCGATCAAATCGGCGGGCTGAAAGGCACCCCACGAAATTGCGTTTGCCGCGCCGGGACGCGCTCACCGAGCAGCAAGATACGCAATTTCGCGGGGACCCCGCGCCGACCGCGGCAGGAGGGAGTCAGCCGATAAAGCGGCGCGCGTTGCGGAACAGCCGCATCCAGCCGCTGTACTCGCCGGCGCCGGGCGGCGACCAGGAGTTCTGCAGGTAGCGGAACGAGCGCTCGGGGTGCGGCATGATGATGGTGACGCGCCCATCGAGGTTCGAGAGCGCCGCGATGCCGAAAGGCGTGCCGCTCGGATTCGCGGGATAGGTAAAGGCGACCTCGCCGGGTGTGCGGATGTAGCGCACTCCCACCAGCCCGCTCGCCGCGCACGCGCGCGCGGCGGCGTCGCTCACGAACTCGGCGCGCCCCTCGCCGTGCGCCACCGCCACCGGCAGCACCGAGCCCGCCATGCCGGCGAGCAGCACCGACGGCGAAGGCAGCACCTCCACCAGCGAGAAGCGCGCCTCGTACTGCTCGCTGCGGTTCCTGACGAAGCGCGGCCAGTGTGCCGTGCCGGGGATGATGCTCTTGAGCGCAGCGAACATCTGACAGCCGTTGCAGATGCCGAGTGCGAAGCTGTCCTCGCGGGAGAAGAATCGCTCGAACTGCTCGCGCACCGCCTCGTGGAACAGAATCGACTTCGCCCATCCCTCGCCAGCGCCCAGCACATCACCATAGGAGAAGCCGCCACACGCCACGAGCCCCTGGAACTCCCCGAGGTGGCGCGCGCCGCCGAGCAGGTCTGTCATGTGGACGTCGTGCGCCGCGAAACCGCAGCGGTCGAACACCGCGGCGGTCTCGGTCTGGCTGTTGACACCCTGCTCGCGCAGTATGGCGACCGCCGGGCGCACCCCGCGCGCGACGTACGGGGCGGTGATGTCATCCCCGGGATCGAAGCTGAGGGCGACCTGGAGGGGCGGCTGCTCCGCGGCGCTCAGCGCGGCAAATTCCTCGTCCGCACACTGCGGGTCATCGCGCAGCCGCCGCAGCTGCCACGAGGTCTCCGACCAGGCGCGCCGCAGCTCCACCAGGCTCTCATCGAACAACGTGTCACCGACCCGGATCTGCACCTGCCGCTCGCGCACCGGCGCTCCCAGGCGCAGCGCCGCCTCGCCGAGCCCGTGCCGTGCGAGGATCGCGAGGAAGGCCGGCTCATCGCCCGCCATGATCTGCACCACGACGCCCGGCTCCTCGGCGAACAGCTGCGCGAGCGCTGCGCCCCGTTGCGCAGGGAGCGCTATGTCCAGCCCGCAGTGCCCGGCAAATGCCATCTCCACGAGCGTCGCGAACAATCCGCCATCGGAGCGATCGTGGTAGGCACGCAGCAGGCCGTGGTGGCGCAGCTCGTCGAGCGCCGCGGCAAGCTGCGTGAGACGCTGCGGCTCATCGAGGTCTGCCGGCTCGTCGCCGAGCTCGCCGTACACCTGCGCAAGCGCCGAGCCCCCCAGGCGATTGCGGCCGCCGCTGAGGTCGATGAGCCACAGCGAGGTCGGCCGCTCATCGAGCTGCAGCACCGGGGTAAGCGTGGCGCGCGCATCGCGCACCGGCGCGAACGCCGACACGATGAGCGACACCGGAGCAATCACGCTCTTTTCCATCCCCCCCTCGCTCCAGCGCGTGCGCATCGACAGCGAGTCCTTGCCGACCGGAATCGCGATCCCGAGCTTCGGGCACAGCTCCTTCGCGACCGCGTGGACCGTGGCGTAGAGTGCCGCGTCCTCGCCCGGCTCGCCGGCGGCGGCCATCCAGTTGGCCGACAGGCGGATCTGCGACAGCGTGCCGATGTCGGCCGCGAGGATGTTGGTGATGGCCTCGGCCACCGCGAGCCGACCAGAAGCCGGCGCATCGAGCACCGCCACCGGTGTGCGCTCACCCATCGCCATCGCTTCGCCCGCCGCGCTGCGGTAATCGGCGAGCGTCACCGCCACATCGCTCACCGGCACCTGCCAGGGGCCGACCAGCTGGTCACGGCTGATGAGTCCGCCGACAGTACGGTCGCCGATGGTGATGAGAAAGGTCTTGTCGGCTACCGTGGGCAGACGCAGCACGCGGTAGGCCGCCTCGCGCAGCTCGATTCCCGCTGTGTCGAAGCGCCGCGGCCGCGGTGTCAGGGTGCTGACATCCCGCGTGAGGCGCGGCGGCTTGCCGAGCAGCAGCTCGATCGGCATGTCGACGGGACGGTCCTCGAACAACGGATCGCGCACCGTGAGGCCGCCGCTGGCGTTGATTTCGCCGATCACGGCGAACGGGCAGCGCTCGCGCGCCGCGGTGGCGGCGAACTGCGGCAGCGCTTCGGCCTCGATCACCAGCACGTAGCGCTCCTGCGCCTCGTTGCACCACAGCTCCATCGCGGAAAGTCCGCTTTCGGCGCTCGGGATGGCCCGCAGGTCGACACGCGCGCCACGGTGGCTGTGGGCGACGGCCTCGGGCACCGCGTTCGAGAGTCCCCCCGCGCCGACGTCGTGAATCAGCGCGATGGGGTTGCGCTCCCCGAGTGCCCAGCAGCGGTCGATCACTTCCTGCGCGCGGCGCTGCATCTCCGCGTTGCCGCGCTGCACCGAGGCGAAATCGAGGTCGGCACTCGAGCTGCCGCTGCCGAGCGAGGAGGCGGCGCCCCCGCCGAGGCCGATGAGCATCGCCGGCCCGCCGAGCACGATGAGCTGCGCGCCGACCGGCACCTC
>DASQRV010000158.1:0-2171 GCA_035642735.1 Steroidobacteraceae bacterium | reverse complement strand
AAGCCGGTGTCGCTGCTCGAGCTGGAGATGCAGGCCGAAATCGACAAGTACGTCGCCAGCTACTGGCTGCTGCGCCAGCAATTGCCGCAGCACTTCCCGGCGGAGCTGCGGCGGCTATTGTTCGAGCGCACGCGCGTCGATCCGCGTGCGGCCGCGGCGGGGCGCGGCGAGCTCTATCGCGAGGCGAGCCGCTATGCGGGTAAGTTCTGCGCGCGCCTCGAGCGGCTGCTCGCGCGCGACCGGGCCGCGGCCCACCGCGCCGATGGCGCGGTGCTGGCCGAGCTACGGCGTTTCTATCGGCTGACGCACGCGCGCAAGCGCGCACTCATCGAAGGGATCGGCTGAACCACCCCAAGAAATCACGCTTGACGGGATGAGCGAGCTATCGGCCGACCATCAAGACGCGTGATTTCTCGGGGACCCCGGTGAACCACCCCAAGAAATCACGCTTGACGCGATGAGCGAGCTATCGGCCGACCATCAAGACGCGTGATTTCTCGGGGACCCCGGTGAGGCGCACGGCGCCCGCGGGCTACCCCTCGCCGCCGTTCCCACCGCCATCGCGCCTGCGCTCCTCGAGCTCGCGCATCTTCTTGATCCACTCGCCGAGCTTACGCAGATCGGTGCGCCTGGCGCCGCCTGCGTTGAGAGGCCGGCTGCGGGCATAGGGATCGTAGGAAGTCTCCCCGGTCTCGAGAGTCAGCTGCTCTTCGCCCTGCAGCTCGAGAACCGGGCGCTCGTGGTTGGCGGGCGCAGCTCGCCACTCGACCGAAGCGTTGCCCCTGTCATCGTACACGACCGTTCCGATGCGGCGCCGCTCAGCCGGCGGCGTTGCCTGCTGCCCTGCCTGTCTTTTGCGAATGTCGCTCACAGATTATGTATGAACCCTGTTGCAGGGCGTGTTTCCCCTCGTCGCAGGGTACCCTCGTGCGCAGTCGCGATTCCGCGAGATGGGTCACGAAATGCCGGCGCGCGCCGTGCCGTTCGTCCGCAGGGTCTCGCGAGCCCGCAACAGGCCGAGAGCGGTCTTGCAGTCGACGATGGTGCCATCGATGGCCCAGTCGCAGGCCTGCACAAAAGGCACCCAGTGGATCTCGATGACCTCGGCGTGCTCCTGCGCCGGCTGCGCCGTCGTGAGGCCGCTCGCGAGGAACAGGTGCAGCCGCTCGGTGAACACTCCCGGTGAGCTCATGCAGGTGCCGAGGCTTTGCCAGTGACTGGCACTCACACCGGCCTCCTCGGTGAGCTCGCGCCGCGCGGTGGCGAGCGGTGGTTCCCCCGGCTCGAGCTTGCCGGCGGGCAGCTCCCACAGCCAGCCGCAGGCCACGTAGCGGTACTGGCGCAGCAGGCACACCCGGGAACTCTGATCGAGCGCCACCGCCGCCGCTCCGCCGGGGTGATGCACCACCTCCAACAGCGCCCGGTGCCCGTTCGGCAGTACCACCTCGTCGGTCGTGATCCGGACGACACGGCCGGCAAAATGCAGGATCTGTTTGTCGGGTTTCATGACGCGCATCCTAGCCCGTGTCGCCAGCGCTCGTGTACGAAAGGGTATAGTTGGCATCAGCAGGCCCATGGCCACGACGACATCGCACCTCGACCGGCTCAACGCCCCGCAGCGCAAGGCCGTGACTCATGGCGAGGCGCTGCCCGAGAAGGGGTATCGCGCCGGCCCGCTGCTGATCGTCGCCGGCGCCGGAACCGGCAAGACCGACACGCTGGCCCATCGCGTGGCGCATCTGGTCATCAACGGCGTCGACCCGGCGCGCATCCTCATGCTGACCTTCACACGCCGTGCCGCGCTCGAGATGCGCCGGCGGGCGCACGAGATCACCCGCAGGGCGCTCGAGGACACCCTCGGGGGCGCGACGCAGATTGCCCAGCGCCTCAGCTGGGCGGGTACCTTCCATGCGATCGGCAACCGACTGCTGCGGCACTATGCCGCCCACGTGCGGCTCGATCCGCATTTCAGCGTCATCGATCGCGGCGACGCCGGGGATCTGATGGACAGCCTGCGCGAGGAGCTCGGGTTCGCGGAGAAGGAGCAGCGCTTCCCGCGCAAGGACACGTGCCTCGCGATCTACTCGAACCGGGTCAACACGCGCGCTCCGCTGCAGGAGGTCCTGGAGCAGCACTACCCGTGGTGCGCGCAGTGGCAGGAGGAGCTCACC
>DASQRV010000157.1:0-4112 GCA_035642735.1 Steroidobacteraceae bacterium | reverse complement strand
GCTCTTGAGCGGCATGACGCGAACCTTCTTGCTCGCGGGCTTCGCCTTGAACATCATCTTCTCGCCGGTGAAGGGATTGACTCCCTCGCGGGCCTTGGTCGCCGCCTTCTTGACGACCTTCATCTTCAGCAGACCGGGCAGCGTGAACAGGCCGCTTCCCTTCAGGCTCTTCTTGATCACGCCGGCCAGCGAATCGAAAACGCTTCCGACTTGCTTGCGGGAGAGCCCCGTATCTTTGCAGATGATTGCCAGGACTTCCGACTTCGTCGGTGCGCCACCCTTTTTCGCCATATTGCGCTACTCCTCGAATTTTATGTTTGTGAAGCGCGGTGCGAGTGCCGCCGCGCGATGAGAATCGGCGCGAAAAATAGCACATGCGCGCCCTTTGGCAAGCGGTTTTTTCGTGTTTGCCTGTTGCGAAAGTGCCTTTTTTTCAGGGTTTCGCGCAGCACGGGACTTGCATCAGGCCGACATCGGAGCGTCCGCCGCGCTGCCGGATATGCTGAAAATACTGCGATTCTCGTTGCGAAGTGCGCGCTAAGCGCGTGTTCCGTCAGCCCCGATTGGGGCGCAGCTCAAGCCGCGGCCGGCGGCTCGGCCTCGATTGCAGCGCACTCTCTCGCAGCGCAACTTCGGCGCGCGGGATGACCGGCGCGAAGATCGCGATGTCGCCCGGATCCCGGGTTCAGGGCAGGAGCAGGAGTGTCGCCTGGATGGCGATGATTGCCCACAGCGGCGAGAGATCGAGTCCGGCAACCGCTGGAATCAGGCGGCGAAACGGCCGCAGCACCGGCTCGCACAGGCTCGTCAGCACCGACTGCAACGGCGAGTAGCCGCCGGGGGCGATCAGGCTCAGCACCGCATAGAGAAAGATCGCGAACAGGTAGGTCTGCAACAGCATGTGCGCGATCTCGAGCACCACCTCCTCGGCAAACGGCAGCGCCCCCGGGAAAGCCGCGCCGCGCAAGCCCCCGAGAATCAACACCTCTACCGAGGCCACGAGCAGCAGGGCGACGACGGAGGCGGTGTCCACCTTGCCGATCGGTGGCAGCGCCCGGCGCAACGGCAGCACCAGCGGGTTGGTCAGGCGCACCACGGCCTGGCAGATGGGGTTGCGGAAATCGGCCCGCGTCCACTGCAGGAGCAGCCGCGCCAGCACCACGAACAGCGCCAGCGACAGCAGCACCCGCACGATGAACACCAGGGCGATCATGGCAGCGTCTGCCGGGCGAGCTCGCGACCGCGCTGCGTCGCCGCGACGAGCGCCGCGCGCACCGTGGCGCGCAGGTTCGCGGCCTCGAACGCCCTGAGCGCAGCTTCGGTGGTGCCGCCCGCGGAGGTCACCTCCTCGCGCAGTCGCGCGAGATCGCCGTCGCCGCTGCGCGCGAGCAGCCCCGCGCCGTAGAGCGTTGCGGCCGCCAGCCGTTGCGCCACGGCACTCTCGAGGCCGAGCTCGGCGCCCGCCTCGGCCATGAGCTCAGCGAGCAGGAAGAAGTACGCCGGTCCGCTGCCGGAAAGCGCGGTGACCACATCGAGCAGCTCTTCGGTCGGCACCCAGAAGACCTCGCCCACCGACTGCAAAACCCGCTCGGCGGCAACGCGCTGCTCGTGGCTGACCGCCGGCGCGGCGAACAGGCCGGTCGCCGCCGCGCCGACGCGCGCCGGCCGGTTGGGCATGGCGCGCATGACCGGCACGCCGGCACCGCACCAGGACTCGAGCGCCGCGATGCGCACACCCGCTGCCACCGAGATCAGCAGCGACTGCCCCGCCGCGAGCGCGGCGGCGAGCGGCCGTAACACCGCGGCCGCATCCTGCGGCTTCACCGCCAGCACGACGATCGAGGCGCCGGCGACCGCGGCCGCATTGTCGCCGGCGGCACTGATGCCGAAGTCGCGCGCCAGCGCCTCGCGGGCGGCCGGCTGGCTCTCTGCTACGCTCAGCTGCTCGGCGCGCGTACCCGAGCGCAACAGTCCGCCGATGAGCGCGCGTCCCATGTTGCCGGCTCCGAGAATGCACAAGCGCCTGTTGGTCATGAGTTCTGCGATTGTAGGCTACCGCGGTCGCGCACCAAACAGGACCGTGCCGAGCCGCACGATGGTCGCGCCCTCCTGGATGGCGGCCTCGAAATCGGCGCTCATCCCCATCGAGAGTGTGTCGAGGGAGTAGCCGGCGGCGTTGAGATCGTCCCTCAGGCCGCGCAGCCGTGCGAACCAGGCGCGCTGGCGCGCCGGCTCGGCCTCCTCCGGGGGGATGCACATCAGGCCGCGCAGGGTGAGAGGCGGCAAATGCGCGACATGGGCGGCAAGGTCCGGCAGCTCCGCCGGCATGATGCCCCCCTTGCTGGGTTCCCCGGCGATGTTCACCTCCAGGCACACATTCAGTGGCGGCGCCTCGAGCGGGCGCTGCGCCGCGAGCCGCTCGGCCACCTTCACGCGGTCGAGCGCATGTACCCAGGAGAAGGATTCCGCGATCGGCCGCGTCTTGTTGGCCTGGATGCGGCCGATGAAGTGCCAGGTGAGGGCGCGGCTTCGCAGCGCCGCGATCTTCGCCAGCGCCTCCTGCAGATAGCTCTCACCGAAATCGGTGACACCGCAGTCGGCAGCGGCGGCGAGCAGCTCCGCCGGTTGCGCCTTGCCAACGGCAAGGAGTGTGACCGACTGCGCACTACGGCCGGCGGCGGCCGCGGCCCGCGCCATGCGTTCGCGCACCTCGTGCAGCACCGCGGGCAAATTCTGCGAATCCATTAACATATTGAACGTGTGACCCCTTCGCTATACTCCCCGAGCGCTTGAAGGGCAGGCTTGCACGTCGCTCTTCCTGCCCCTGCAGGTCCAAGTTCGGGAGTCTCAATGGCCGTCGATATCGCGCAACTCCTGGCATTCGCCGTGAAGAACAATGCCTCGGACCTGCACCTGTCCTCGGGGGTGCCACCGATGATCCGGGTCGACGGCGACATGAAGCGCATCAATATGCCGCCGCTGTCGCACAAGGAAGTGCACTCCATGGTGTACGACATCATGAACGACAAGCAGCGCAAGGCCTACGAGGAATTCTTCGAGACCGACTTCTCCTTCGAGATTCCGAAGCTGGCGCGCTTTCGTGTCAATGCCTTCAACCAGAACCGCGGCGCGGGGGCGGTGTTCCGCAACATCCCCTCCACCATTCTCTCGCTGGATGACCTGAACGCGCCCAAGATCTTCCGCGACCTGTGCATGCTGCCGCGCGGCCTGGTGCTGGTGACGGGGCCGACCGGCTCCGGCAAGTCGACCACGCTTGCCGGCATGGTCAATCACTGCAACGACAACCGCCCCGACCACATCATCACCATCGAGGATCCGATCGAGTTCGTGCACGAGTCCAAGCGCTGCCTGGTGAACCAGCGCGAGGTGCACCGCGACACGCTCGGTTTCTCGGAGGCGCTGCGTTCGGCGCTGCGCGAGGATCCCGATGTCATTCTGGTCGGCGAAATGCGCGACCTCGAGACCATCCGCCTGGCGCTCACCGCTGCCGAGACCGGCCACCTGGTGTTCGGCACGCTGCACACCTCGTCGGCCGCCAAGACCATCGACCGCATCGTCGATGTGTTCCCGGGCGAGGAGAAGGACATGGTGCGCTCGATGCTGTCGGAGTCGCTGCGCGCCGTGATCTCGCAGACGCTGCTGAAGAAGAACGGTGGCGGCCGCATCGCCGCCCACGAGATCATGATCGGCACTCCGGCGATCCGTAACCTCATCCGCGAGGGCAAGATCGCGCAGATGTATTCCGCCATCCAGACCGGCGGCGCACAGGGCATGCAGACCCTCGACCAGTGCCTCACGGAGCTGATGACCAAGGGCCAGGTCAGCAAGGAAGAGGCGCGCTACAAGGCGCAGAACAAGGACGCGCTGTGACGCGCCCGCGCGCCGCAATCAACCGACAAGGGGTACAGGGGCAGCACCATGGACCGTGACCAGGCCATCAAGCTGATGCAGGACCTGCTGCGGCGGGTCACCGAGAAAAAGGCGTCGGACCTTTTCATTACCGCCGGCTTCCCGCCGGCGATCAAGATCGATGGCGAGATCCGTCCGCAATCCGAGCGCGCGCTGACCCCCGAGCAGTCCGCGATTCTGGT
>DASQRV010000156.1:0-8816 GCA_035642735.1 Steroidobacteraceae bacterium | reverse complement strand
ACACTTTGTCGATGGCCTCGGCGTACCAGCGGATGCAGCGCGCCACCGCGGGCATGTCGCCCTTCAGGCTGTCGCGGATCGGTTTGCCCATGTCGAGCGTCTCGAGCAGCGCGAGCTCCTCGGTGTGCTCGCGGATGAGCTCCGCGAAGCGCAGCAGGATCTTCTTGCGCTTCGCCGGCGCCAGATTTGCCCAGCCGCCCTTGCGGAATGCGGCGCGCGAGGAGGTGACAGCGCGGTTGATGTCCTCGGTGTCGCCGGCCGCCACGCGTGCGAGGAGCTTCCCGGTCGCGGGGTTGATGCAATCGAAGGTGGCACCGGAGGCGGCGTCGGTATAGCGGCCGTCGATGAAGGCCTGGGTGCGGATCTCGAGCCGTCGCGCGCGCTCGTGCCAGGAAACCGAATCTGCTGTCGCGCTCATACTCTCGGGCGCCTCTTTATCAGAAGGTTGCCGGGGTGCAGGCACTGATGATCTCACACGCCTCGCGCCCGACGGTGCGGAAGCGGTGCGGGAGCTGACTGGCGAAATAATAGGCTTCGCCGGGCCCGAGCACGCGCGTCGCACCGCCGACGGTGAGCTCGATGCGCCCGCGGATCACGACTCCGGCCTCCTCGCCGCGATGCGCGAGCATCTCCTCGCCGGTGGCGGCGCCGGCCGCGTAGCGCTCGTGCAGCACCGTGAGCTGCCGGCCGGGACGTTGCGCCGCGACCAGCCGCAGCGATACCTCGGCATTGCCGAGCTCGACGAGCTCGCTCGCACCGAAGAACGCCTGTGGCGCAGCGCTCAGGTCGAGCGTGAAGAACTCTGCCAGCGACATCGGTATGCCGTCCAACACCTTCTTCAGTGAGCTCACGGAGGGACTCACACGATTCTGCTCGATCAGCGAGATCAATCCGTTGGTGACCCCTGCGCGCCGCGCAAGTTCGCGCTGCGAGAGGCCGAAGGTGGTCCGCAGGCTGCGCAGCCGCGCACCGACATCGATACTCATGGCTTGTTTAAGATCTTGAACAATCAAGGCGAAAATATCGCCGCAGTGGCTCTGATTGTCCACTTTATTTATCATTCGACGCCCGCCCGTCACCTCGCCGAGTTCCGCCCATGGCTACCGACGTCCCCGCCCTCACCCGCTCAGACCTCGAGGCGCTCTGGCTTCCTTTCACCGCCAACCGCCAGTTCAAGGCGGCACCACGGCTGCTCGCGCGGGCGAGCGGCATGTACTACTGGACGCCGGAGGGCCGGCAGATCCTCGACGCCGTTGCGGGGCTGTGGTGCGTGAACGCCGGACACGGCCGTCGTGAGATCACTCAGGCAGTTGCGAGCCAGCTCGAGACACTCGACTTCGCACCCACCTTCCAGATGCCGCATCCGGCCGCGTTCCAGCTCGCGAACGAGCTGGTAAAGATCGCCCCGAGCGGACTCGATCATGCCTTCTTCACCAACTCGGGCTCCGAGGCGGTCGACACCGCGCTCAAGATCGCGGTGGCGTTCCACCGCGTGCGCGGCGAGGGAACGCGCACCCGGTTGATCGGCCGCGAGCGCGCCTATCACGGGGTTGGATTCGGCGGAATCTCGGTGGGCGGCATGACCCCCAACCGCAAGACCTGGTCAGCCGTGCTGCTGCCGGGGGTCGATCACCTCCCGCACACGCATGACCTGGCGCGCAATGCCTTCTCGCGCGGCGCGCCGCAGCACGGCGCGCAGTCCGCGGACGAGCTCGAGCGGCTCGTGACGCTGCACGATGCCTCGAACATCGCCGCGGTCATCGTCGAGCCCATCGCGGGCTCCACCGGCGTCTTGATTCCGCCGCGGGGCTACCTCGAGAGGCTGCGCGAGATCTGCGACCGCCACGGAATACTGCTCATCTTCGATGAAGTCATCACCGGCTTCGGTCGCACCGGCTCCGCGTTCGCGGCGCAGGAGTTCGGCGTGACTCCCGACATGATCACCCTCGCCAAGGGGCTCACCAACGGCTGCGTACCGATGGGCGGTGTGCTGGTGAGCAAGGCGGTGTACGAGGCCTTCATGCAGGGCCCGGACGGTATCGAGCTGTTCCACGGCTATACCTACTCGGCGCATCCGGCAGCGTGTGCGGGCGGCCTGGCGACGCTCGCACTGTATCAACGCGAGGGACTGCTGACGCGCGCGGCCTCACTCGCGAAGTACTGGGAGGAGGCGGCGCACGCGTTGCGCGGACTGCCGCACGTGGTGGATGTCCGCAACTACGGACTGATCCTCGGGCTCGAGCTGGAGTCGATACCCGGCAACGTCGGCACCCGCGGCTTCGAGGTGTTCAAGCGCTGCTTCGACCGCGGCGTGTTGGTGAGGCAGACGGGTGATGTCATTGCACTCTCGCCGCCGCTCATCGTCGAGAAGACCCACATCGACCAGATCTTCGGCACCCTAAGCGAGGTGCTGCGCGCGCAATAGCGGGACGGGGGGCCGCCGTGGGCGCGCCCCGTCAGCGCATCGCCGCCGTCAGACGCGCGGCTGCTGCTCGCGGTTGCGCTTGACGCCCGACAGCACCATGAAGGCGACGGCGACGATGACGAGTGCAATGCCGATGAACAGTGCCATCTCCGATGAACTGGTTCCGGGGATGCGTTGAGCGGCGACGGTAATGGTTTCCACGAGGCACCTGCGGGCTCCGACAGACGCAGCTACCTTCGCATCACCGGCCGGCGCACTGAAGCAGGAGGTCGCCGATTTGCGACGGGCTTCAACAACGGCGAAGAGTTATGTCTGGTGAGCTTCGAAGATCGCGTAGATCTTGGCGCAGTCCTCGATGACCTCCCAGGTGCCGCTGAAGCCTGCCGGGATCACGAACGCATCGCCGGGGCCGAAACTGCTGCGCTCGCCACTCACGCTCTCGATGACCACCCGTCCGGCAGTCATCACGCACAACTCGTTCTCCGTGTAGCTGACCCGCCATTTACCGCGCGTGGCCGCCCACCGCCCGGCGAAGAACTGTTGGCTCGTGTCGGTGAAGTAGTTGCACAGCCGTACTTCCGGCGTGCCGGCGATGAGCCGGTCGGCCGGCGGCTCGGAAACTTCTGCCGCCAGCGTGCCATCCAGGCGAACGATGCTCGTGATCATGGCAATCCCGCGCAGGTATTCGTGCCAGGAGATCTTAGCGCGAAGATGCGCCGCGAGCTTGTAGCTGCGCGGCGCACTCGTCCGCCGCTGCACGAGCGGGCTATTCACGGGCTGCAACCTGCGGGGAATCCGGCAGCTGCAGCCGTACCGTCACGCGCCGCTCCAGGGCGTAGGAATCGAGGTCGCCATCGGCGCTCGCGGCCGCGCTCTTGCCGTGCGCCTCGATGAGAATGCGCTCGCGCGACACGCCGGCACTCATCAGCACGGCGGCAACGTTCGCCGCGCGCCGCAGCGACAGCTCGTTGTTGTAGGCCTCGGAGCCGCGCGGGTCCGCGTAGCCGGCGACGCACACCTGTGCCTGCGGCAGCGAGGCCGCGAGCGCTCCGAGCTTCAGCAACGGCGACATCGCCGGCGCGGCCACCGAGTCATCGTCGGTGCGGAAGCCGACATCGAGACCGAGCTGATCGGTGTTGCTGAGCTGGGCGGCGAGCTCGGCGCCGTGGGCGCGCGCCGCGGACAACGAGACATCGAGCAGCTCGACGTTGTGGGCGAGCTCGGCGCGTTGCGTCTCGCTGCGCTCGAGATCGGCGGCCAGCGCCGCGCGGGACTGCGCCTGGCGGTGATAACGATCGCCGAGCAGCGCGCCGGCCGCAGTGCCCACCACGGCGCCAATGGGCCCGGCAGCGACGGCACCAACCGCGAGCCCGGTGACGGCGCCGAGGTCGGCCTGCTTGGATCCCGCACCGGGCGGATCCGGCGGCTCGCCCGCGTACGCCGGCGAGAGCGCACAGCCGCAGAGTGCCAGTGAGAGCGCGGTCGCCCGCAGCGTCGATGTGTCCATGTTTGCTCCTTTTGTCATGCGTGGCTGGAAACCTTCGGCACGGTCAACAGTTCAGCGCAAGCTGCGGCTCGCACCGTGGAGCAAATGCGTCAGGACGAGGATGATTTGTGGCGGAACATGGCAGCGGCGGTCGCATATACTTGCCGCCCCTGACGCGCGATTCCGGGATTGAACATGTCGCACCACTCAGCTCCGCACCGGACGCCGCCGGCGGCCGTGCTCACCGCCTTGCTGACACTGACCGGTGGTGCCGCGGCGGTTACGCCGCAGCCCAGCGGGCCGCCCGTCGAGATGCACGACAATGTGCTGCGGGCGACGCTCCCCAACGGGTTGAAGGTGGTCATCGTGCGCAACACCCTGGCACCCGTGGTCGCGACCTCCGTCAACTACCTGGTGGGCTCGGACGAGGCGCCGGCGGGGTTTCCCGGCACCGCGCACGCCGAGGAGCACATGATGTTCCGCGGCAGCCCCGGGCTCACCGCCGTTCAGCTCGCCGACATCGGCAGCCTGGTCGGCGGCGAGTTCAACGCCAACACCCGCGAGGACCTCACGCAGTACCTGTTCACGGTGCCGGCCGAGGATCTCGACGTCGCGCTGCACATCGAGGCGCTGCGCATGCGCGCGGTGCTCGACACGCCGGCCGAGTGGAAAGAGGAGCGCGGTGCGATCGAGCAGGAGGTCGCACAGGATCTCTCGGAGCCCTCGTATCTGCTGTTCTCGAAGCTGCGCGCGCGCATGTTCGCCGGCACGCCCTACGAGCACGACGCGCTCGGTACACGCCCGTCGTTCGAGAGAACGACGGCGGGGATGCTGAAGAGCTTTCATAACACCTGGTACGCGCCCAACAACGCCATCCTGGTGATCGCGGGCGATGTCGAGCCGGCGGCGACGCTCACCCTCGCGCGCGAGCTCTTCAGCGAGATTCCCGCGAAGAAGCTGCCACCCAAGCCGGCGGTG
Source organism: Steroidobacteraceae bacterium (assembly GCA_035642735.1). GTDB lineage: Bacteria > Pseudomonadota > Gammaproteobacteria > Steroidobacterales > Steroidobacteraceae > 13-2-20CM-66-19. Next base: position 3,927 of record DASQRV010000156.1, on the reverse strand, counting down.
CGGCTGCGGCCGGTGCAGCCCACCTCGATCGTGGTCGACACCGACCGCCCGAGCGGTACGCTCATGATCGCGATGCGCACGCCCGGCCCGCGGGATGCGGACTTCGCGGCGCTCGAGGTCCTCGCGGACGTCCTCAGCAACAAGCGCTTCGAGCTGTACGGACTGGTTCCGCAGGGGCGGGCGCTCAACGCCGAGTTCGGGCTCGAGCCGTTGCCGGAGGCCGGGCTCGCGTACGCCGGCCTCACCTTCACGAGCGGCGAGGATCCCAAGGCGCTCGAGCGCGATGTGCGCGCGATCCTCGCCCGCGTGGCCCGCGAGGGGGTGCCGCCCGAACTGGTCGCGGCCGCCAAGCTGCAGGAGCGCAGCGCCGCGCAGTTTCAGCGCAACTCCATTCCCGAGCTCGCCTCCGTCTGGTCCGACGCGCTGGCGCTGTTCGGGCTCAACTCCCCGGACGAGGACCTGGCGCGCATCGAGCAGGTGACGGTCGCCGATGTCAATCGCGCCGCCCGCAAGTACCTGGATCTCGAGCACGCCATCACCGGAGTCATGTTGCCCCGCGGCTCGGGGCCGCCGGTGGCCGCGCGCGGCGGCGGATTCGGCGGCCGAGAAACGATCTCTCTCGGTGAGGCGCATCCGACTGAGCTGCCGCAGTGGGCGGCCAAGGCGCTGCAGCGCCTGCAGGTACCGGAGTCGACCCTGCATCCGGTGGTGAGCACGCTGACGAACGGCCTCTCGCTCATCGTGCAGACCGCGGATGTCAGCGACACGGTGAGTGTGTTCGGTCACATCCGCAATCGTCCCGAGACCCAGGAAAGGCCCGGCGAGGAAGGTGTCGCGCAGGTGCTCGACCGGCTGCTCACGCATGGCAGCGAGCACCTCGATCGCGTCGCCTTCCAGGAGGCGCTCGATGACATCGGTGCCCGCCAGAACGCCGGCACGGACTTCGCGGTGCAGGTGCTGTCGGAGCACTTCGAGCGTGGCGTGGAGCTGCTCGCCGACAACCAGCTGCACCCGGCGCTGCCCGACAAGGCTCTGGAAGTCATTCGCGGCCAGGTGGCGCTCGGCGTCGCCGCGCGCAACGCGAGTCCGGGATTCCTGGCACAGCGTTCGCTGCGCGCCGCTCTCTACCCGGCGGATGATCCGAGCCTGCGCATGTCGACTCCGGAGACGGTGCGCGCGCTCTCGCCGGCAACCGTACGCGGCTACTACACGCGCGTGTTCCGGCCCGATCTCACGACCATCGTCGTCATCGGCAACGTGGATCCGAAGAAAGCACGGGCGGTGATCGATCGCTACTTCGGTGGTTGGACGGCGAGCGGCCCGAAGCCCCAGATCGACCTGCCGCCGGTGCCCGCCAATGGCCCGGGCACGGTGGCGGTGCCGGACGCGAGCCGCGTGCAGGATCGGGTCGTGCTGGCGCAGAACCTCGCGCTCACGCGCTCGGATCCCGACTACTACGCGCTCGCGCTCGGCAACGCGGTGCTCGGGGGCAGCTTCTACTCGACGCGCCTCAGCGTCGACCTCCGCAAACACGCCGGCCTGGTTTACTCGGTTGGGTCGGTGCTGCAGGCGGGCCGCACACGCAGCGCCTACCTGGTCGAGTACGCGAGCGATCCACAGAACGTCGCCCGCGCCGCCAGCATGGTCGCGCGCGAGATCACCAACATGCAGACCACCCCGGCGGGCGCGGACGAGCTGACGCGCGTCAAGGCGTTCCTGTTGCGGCAGATACCCTTGAGTGAAGCCGGGCTCGATGAGATCGCGCGCGCGCTGCTCGGGCGCACCGATCTCGGGCTGCCGCTCGATGAGCCGACGCGCGCCGCCGAGCACTACATCGCACTCGATGCCACGGCCGTGCAGGAGGCGTTTCGCAAGTGGCTGCGGCCGCAGGACCTGGTGCGCGTCAGCACCGGGCCGACGCCGCCGTAACCGGGGTCGTCGGGAAATTTCGCGTCTTGTTGGTCGCGGCGTTGGCTCGTTCAGCGCGTGAAGCGTGATTTCCCGGGGTGGCCTGGCACCCCACTAAATTTCGCTTGCCGTGCTCGTCGAGCGCTGATCGATCGACAAGACGCGAAATTTCACGGCGACCCCGCCGCAGCGGACACTGCGTGTGCAGCGAGTAGTGGCGGGCTCAGCCCGGAGTGCGGTTTTGCGGCAGGTTGCGGCAGGCGCTTGCCAGCCTGCCGGCAAAGCCATCGATCGCGAGTCGCGCATCGGCCCAGGGATCGCGAGCTACCGATCCGACGTCGATGGTCGGGGCAAACCAGCGGTAGCTGACGGTCGTCAGCACATGCTGCCGCGCGTCGAGCAGTTCTCCCTTGAGCTCGGCGCCGCCGAGGGATTTGCTGTGCACGACATCGAGCGAGGGGTTGGCGGCGAGCTGCTCGCGTGTCAGACGTGACGGCGCGAGATCCTCGACCGTGACGATGACCCCGACCCCCGCCGGCACCGCGCCGCAGTTCTTCTCGCGCGCGACCGCCGCGCGGATCGCCTTGCGCAGCGTCGCGGCTTCGGCTGCGCCATATTCCGGCCACTTCGCGTTCACGGCGGGAGCGAAATCAACGCCGGTCACCGCCAGCGGCTCAGCCGGCAAACCGCGCGCTTGGAGCAGCGCTGCGGCGCCCGCAGCGCAAACCGCGCAACTGGCGTGAGGAGCGCGAGCGGCGACCGGACCTAAGCTCGAGGTGCGCATCGGGTACCATGGCGGGCGATGCCCGCGGAACAGCGCCTCGATTTATGCACACGGGCCTGAGACGGTCAACGCCCCGCCCGCACCGGCTGGCGGCGGCGCTCGCGGCGCTCCTCGCCTGCGTGCCGAGCCCGCGCCTGCCGGCCGCGCCGGCCAGTGCCGACGTCGATCCGTGGTGGCGCCACGCCGTCATCTACGAGATCTACCCGCGCAGCTTCCAGGACTCGGACGGTGACGGCACCGGCGACCTGAATGGCATCACTCAGCGCCTCGATTACCTGCAGGACCTCGGCGTCGACGCCATCTGGATTGCACCGATCTACCCCTCTCCCCAGGTGGACTTTGGCTACGACGTCTCCGACTACGAGGCGGTCGATCCGCTGTACGGAACGCTCGCCGACTTCGATCGACTGCTCGCGGAAGCCCGCCGGCGCAACATACGGGTCATCCTCGACATGGTGCTCAATCACACCTCGGACCAGCACCCCTGGTTCATCGACGCCTCGAGAGCGCGTGACTCCCGATACCACGATTTCTACGTGTGGAGCGATGGCAAGCTGGACGCCGCCGGACACCCTCAGCCGCCGAACAACTGGGTGAGCCTCTTCGGTGGCTCGGCCTGGCAGTTCGTACCCGCGGTCGGTCGGTTCTACTACCACCGCTTCTACCGTCAGCAGCCGGATCTCAACTGGCGCAACCCCGAGGTCGAGCAGGCGATGTTCGCCGCGATGCGCTTCTGGCTCGATCGCGGGGTCGCGGGCTTCCGGCTCGACGCCATCACCGAGCTCTTCGAGGACGCGAAGCTGCGCGACGCGCCGGTGCTCGGCGGCACCAATGCCCTGGGCGACCCCAACCTGAGCGACATCTACACCAAGAACCTGCCGGAGGTACACGGTGTCATGCGCCGCCTGCGCGCCATGACCGACACCTTTCCTGGCGATCGCGTGCTGATCGGCGAGACCTACCTCGCCAAGACCTCGGATCTCGACGCCTGGTACGGGGGCGCGTGGCACGATGAGCTGCACCTGCCGATGGACACCCTCGTGGGCCTCGGCAACCGCCTGGATGCCAACACATTCCGCCAGCATCTGCTCGAGTCGCAGACTGAGCTGCACCACTCTCAGCCGCTGCTGGTATTCGATAATCACGACAACGTGCGCAGCTGGGACCGTTTCGGTGACGGCGTGCACGATGCGCAGATCGCGCGCATCGTCGCGGCGGTGCTGCTCACCGCGCGC
>DASQRV010000155.1:0-4289 GCA_035642735.1 Steroidobacteraceae bacterium | reverse complement strand
TACGACGGCTTCGACCGCGCGCTCGATGCACACCGCTCGATGGGCTCACTCGTGAAGCCCTTCATCTATCTCACCGCGCTCGAGAGCGGCCGCTACAACGCCACGACCGTAGTCCAGGACGCGCCGGTCGACGTGAAGCTCGCCGGCGGCAAACACTGGACACCGGAGAACTTCACGCACGAGGTCTATGGACCGGTACCGGTGGTACGTGCGCTCGCCGAGTCGCTGAACCTCGCCACCGTCGGGGTCGGACTCGATCTGGGTCTGCCGAAAGTTGCCGAGACGCTGCAGCGCTTTGGCCTGCCGCAGCCGCCAAGCCAGGTACCGGCGATGCTTCTCGGCGCAGTCGATGTAACCCCTGTCGAGGCCGCGCAGCTCTTCAATGGTCTCGCGAACGGCGGCTTCCGCAATCCGCTCCGCGCCGTGCGCGCGGTGATCAGTGCCGACGGCAAGCCGCTCAAGGCGTTTCCTCTCGAAGTGACACCCGTGGCCTCACCTGAGGTCATGTATCAGCTCAATCGCATGCTCGTGCTCGTCATGGATCACGGTACGGGGCGCTCGGCGCGCGCACTGTTGCCGCCGGAGCTGGTAGTAGCCGGAAAGTCCGGTACTTCCTCGGACTTTCGTGACAGCTGGTTCGCAGGTTTCTCCGGCAGCCACCTGGTCGTGGTGTGGGTGGGCTACGACGATAACGAGCCGACGGGGTTCACCGGCTCCGCCGGCGCACTACCGGTATGGACCCACGTCATGGCGGGGCTTGGCACGAGCTCCTGGAATGCCACGATGCCGGAGTCGCTCGTCGAGGTTCACATCGAATACCCGACGGGGCTGCGCGCGGTTCCAGGCTGCGCCGCGGACATCGTCACGGTCGCCGTACCGGCGCAGGCAGCCGTGCCGCCGCACCCCGGCTGTGGCTTCCCCGAGGGAGCCTCCTCCAAGTCCGCGGGCCTCCTCGACCGCGCACAGCAGTGGCTGCGCCGTGTTCTGCGTTGAAGAGCCCGGCTGAAGAGCGCGGTGCCCGCGGCTATCATTCCCCGCATGCATTCCCGATCGCTGGTCACTGCCCTGATCGCCACCGCGGTGCTGGCGGGATGCACGTTGTTCCGGTCACCGCCCCCGCCGCCGGTTGCGCCAGGCAGCAGCGGTACGCAGGCCGGCACCTCTCAACCCACGCAGCCCGCGCAACCTGCACCACAGGCTCCGCCGGCCGCACCCGAAGTGCCCCCTCCGCCTCCGGCGGCGGCACCGCCGCGGCAGTTTCACCTCGGCTCAGCCACGAGCGCGCTCGTGACCCAGGCTCACCAGCAGGCCGCCAGCGGCGACACGGTGCAGGCGGCGGCGACACTCGAGCGTGCGCTGCGCATCGAGCCCGAAAACCCGCTCGTGTGGATCGAGCTCGGGCGCGTGCGGCTCGCGGAGAACAACCCCGCGCAGGCCAATGCCATGGGCCGCAAGGCACTGGCTCTCGCGACCGGAGACCCGTCCGCGCAATCCTCCGCGTGGCATCTCATCGCCGATGCGCTCCGCGCTCGCGGCGACAACGCGGGCGCTGCGGAGGCGGACGGCCGCGCGGCGAGCTTCGCGCCGCACTGACCTTCTCGGAGGGCACGACCGTCATCGTCCCCACGGGAATGAACGGCACGAGAACGTATATCAACATGTTTACATGCGGTGCGATGGACCGCGCGCTGGGGACGGCCCTCCGCGGCAACGCCCGTGTCAGGCCGACGAAGGCTGCGGTGCCGGGGGCGGTGCAGGGGGTGGCGGTGCTCGCAGCGGTGCGCGTTGCCACAGGCCATCGCGCATGAATATCTGCCACGCCCAGCGCGTCCAGCGGGTGAGGGCGAATGACAGCCACAGCGCCCAGGCGAGCATCGCGAGCTTGTACCACCACAGAGAGATGGAGAGAACGCCCGGCGTGGGGAAGTACTCCGCGCTCTGATCGACGAGCCAGTTGAGTTCGCCCGCCTTTCCCGCGGGCTCGATGCGCATGTCGGGCTGAGCGAGCAGTCCCTGCGGAACCGCGGCGACGACCGCCAGGATCGCGGCCACAGCGAGGAGCGCCGAGACGAGCTGAAACAGGTTGAATCGGCGCGGCCCGGTCACGGCGAGGTGGCGCGAGCGCCATTGGAACAATGCGATGAAGACCGCGAACAACCCCAGAACGGACCAGGAGAACGTCGACAACCCGAGCCCGAGCAGCAGCCAGTCCCGCGCGGGGAGCGGCGTGACTGACGAGCGCCCGATCCACCAGGCGGCGACGACGAACACCAGCAACTCCCCCCAGTACAGGATCGTGGGTCCGACTCCCGGTCCGAAGGCATAGAGGACCCAGCGGTCCTCGGGGAGCTGCATCGAGAGGTGCAGATTGCTGGCTGGCGCGGCCTGAGCCACCGGCGGCGAGCGGGTGATGACGTGCACCCCTGCAGGGGATTGCCAGTCGACGGTCCAGGTATGCGCTCCCGGAAGCGCTGACAATGACAGCTCGCCGTGTTCGGGCCGCAGTGCCAGAGGCCGGCCATCGCTCAGCACCCGGGTGACCACCGCATCCGCCGGGATTCGCAGGGATTGGCGCCCGCCCTGGGTGCTGCGGTAATGCAGTTCCAGTGTCGTGTCGCTCGAGCGCTTGCCGACGACAGTCCGCAGCGTGGCGCTGTCGAATGCGAGCGTGCCGCCGTTCGAAGCGGCAGGTCGCGTCACCTTCACGTTGAGCCGCTCGCCGGGCCGCGGGTAGAACTCGGAGATCCAGATGCCGGTCTCTTCCTGCGGTGCGACTGCCGGCGTACCGCCGAAGTCGGCGTGCCAGGTGGGCGCGACCTCGAAGCGCCAGCGCTCGCTGTAGGAGCCGTCGCGAGTCGCAACGAGTTCGAGCTGATCGGCGCGTGGCAGGATCGAGGCGAATGCCTGGTTGTCCACGTCCGCCGCCAGGCCTACTGCGATGTTGCCGCCGCTCACTTTCAAGCCGGCAGTTGTAACGGCTTCCCCGGCGAGCAGTGGCAGGGTGACAGTGAAAGGCGCGGACTTTGGCGCAACGCGCGTGATATTGGTGTCGACCGTCCAGTCGTGCGAAAGATGAAAGAGCCGGTCGACGACGACGAAGGGCGGAAACTCTTCCTGCCTTGCCACGGCAGTCCCGTCGGTCGCGCCCGCGACGCGTTTGCGCACGAGCTCGAGCGCTCCGCTCATCAGGTGCCGGTCGGCCACCCCGCCCACATCCCAGTCGGTGATGTGCACGTCGATGGCGTGTGGGCGCTCCGGGAATGCGAGACTCAGAGCATCGATCTCGCCGAGAGGACCTTCGACCTGCACGAGGTGGCGACCGCGCGGGATGCTCACGTAGCGTATACCGTCGGGACTGCGTTGCACCCAGCCTGCCCCCGCACCGTCCACCTGCACGAGATCCGGAGTCCAGTTGGGCTCCGCACCGGGGATGGCGATCCCGACAGCATCGAGCGCACTCACGGTCAGCACCACACGCAGTCTTCCCGCGCTGAGGCTCACATCGGCAGCCTGCACCGCAGCGCAATCCGGGGAACACCGGGGTGGGGCGAGCAACTGCGTGCGCAGCTCATCGATCAGCGTCGGGGCAGGGGTGCTCTGAGCGCGTACGGTCGGCAGCGCGCCGAAGGTCAGTGCGACGCCAACGAGCGCAGCCACGATCGTCGCGGGCGGTCTCGGGCGCCACCACCCGAGCGGGGCCGGTAGCGCCCCTCGGATGAGCGCGAAGAAGAGGAGAGCCGAGAATGCAACACCCGACAGGCGCCAAACCTTGGTCATCCAGGGTGGACTGATGAGGAAGCGCGCCGTCGCGTTCTCTTCCACCGCCCCGCTCCAGGAGTAGGAGTAGACGTTGTAACTCCAGAACGGCACGCCGGGTCCCGCCTGCACGAGCGCGCCGGGCTCGTAGCGCGCGGTCTCGGCCCTGCGGGCGCCGGTCATGACGACCTCCTCGCCGGCCACCGACGCTGTCGCTGAGAGCGAGGCCGCCGCACTCGCGCCCGCGAAGCCTTCCACGGCCGCGAGATCCTGCTCACGCTTCGCCGTCCCCGCCAGGTTCGCCCGGATGCGCGGTGGCGCGAGTACCGCAGGCGCGATGCCGCCCGGCAACGGAGCGCTCGGGATTGCCTCGAGTTGGGGGTAGACGGCGAGCCGCACCTGCCGGAGCGCAAAGGGCACGAGCGCCAGGAGCAGCAGGAGGAGCACCAGCACGCGGGCACCCGTAGCCCAGCTCCGCAGGCGCGGCGCGGGGGCGGCGCGTTGCAGGGCGAGCGCTACGAGCACCGCCAGCC
>DASQRV010000154.1:0-5457 GCA_035642735.1 Steroidobacteraceae bacterium | reverse complement strand
CTCCAGGTCGCGGGGTCCCGCGACGAGCTCCGCCGAAGCGCCGCCCTCTGCCGAGAGCTCGTCATCCTCGCCCGGGTCTTCTTCGACAGTGCCCGGCGGTTCGCTGGCAGCGTCGTCCTGGGACGCGCCAGCGTCCCCGGCGAGTGCGAGCTGCAGGGTGAGATCGCCCATCGCCTTGAGCTCCGCGAGCGGTGGCAGGTCATCGAGGCTCTTGAGGCCGAAGTAATCGAGGAACTCGCGCGTGGTGCCGAGCAGCTCCGGGTGCCCGGGGACGTCACGGCGACCGACCACATGCACCCAGTTGCGCTCGATCATGGTGCGGATGATGTTGGGGTTCACGGTGACCCCGCGCACCGCCTCGATCTCGGCGCGCGTGAGCGGCTGACGATAGGCGATCAGCGCGAGCGTCTCGAGCAGCGCCCGCGAGTAGCGCGCCGCACGCTCGGGCCAGAGCCGTGAGATCTCCCCGGTGAGCTCGCGGCGCACCTGGATGCGGAAGCCGCTGGCGGTCTCCTTGAGCTCGATGCCGCGGCCTTCGTATTCCGCGCCGAGTGAGGCGAGCGCCTCGCGCACCGCCGGCACGCCCGGTCGCGCGGCATCATCGAACAGCCGCATGAGCTCGGCCACGGGCAGCGGCCCCCCTGCGGCGAGCAGTGCCGCCTCGATAACGTTGCGGATGTAGGAATCGTTCATGAAGGATCCTCGTCGGCAGAGGTGGCCGAGGTGTCGCTCGCAGCGCGGTCGGTCGCGGCACTGTCGGATTCAACATTGTCGGCGACGACGTGCAGCACCCGCGCGGGGCCGGTGCCGCGCACGTGCAACGGCGCGTAGGGGTGCGCCTGCACGATGTCGATCAAGCCCTCGCGCATGAGCTCGAGAATGGCCACGAAGGTGACCGTGACACCCATGCGGCCCTCCTCGGGACGGAACAGCTGGGTGAACGGCACGAAAGCGCCGGTGGCGAGCGCGGCGACGATGTCCTTCATGCGCTCCCCGACCGAGAGCTGCTCACGCCGGATGTGATGGTGGGCGAACATCTCCGAGCGCGCCACCACCTCCTTGAAGGCGATCAGCAGCTCCTGCAGCGCGATCTGCGGCAGCGTGCGCACCACGCGCCGCTCGCGCAGCTCCGCGCTGACGCTCCAGACGTCGCGCTCGAGGCGCGGCAGGCCGTCGATCTGCTCGGCAGCGCGTTTGAAACGCTCGTATTCCTGCAGACGCCGCACCAGCTCGGCGCGCGGATCCTCCTCGCTGTCCTCCGCGAGCTTCGGCCGCGGCAGCAGCATCCGCGACTTGATCTCCGCCAGCGTCGCGGCCATGACGAGATACTCGCCCGCGAGCTCGAGCTGCAGCTCCTGCATCAACTCGATGTACTGCATGTACTGCCGCGTAATCTCCGCGAGCGGGATGTCGAGGATGTCGAGATTCTGGCGGCGGATCAGGTAGAGGAGCAGATCGAGCGGTCCCTCGAAGGCCTCGAGAAACACCTCGAGCGCCTGTGGCGGGATGTACAGGTCGCGCGGCAGCTGTGAGATCGGCTCGCCGTTCACCACCGCAAACGGCATCTCTACCTGCTCGGGCGGCGGCTCCGGCGGCGCCGCTGCGGGAGGCGCGCCGGGGACGATCCGCAGTTCGGGGCGCTGCTTCACGGGCACCGCGCCTTAGCCCGCGCGCAGATGCATGGCGCGGCGCACGTCATCGAGCGTCTCGCGCGCCGCCTCGCGCGCCTTGTCGGCACCTTCGGCGACGATGTTGCGAACCAACTCGGGATTATCCTCGAACTCCTGGGCGCGACGGCGCATACCGCTCACCTCCTCGACGACGCGCTCGATGAGCGGCTGCTTGCAGTCGAGGCAGCCGATGCCGGCGCTGCGGCAGCCCTCGTTCACCCAGTTGCGGGTGGCTTCGTCCGAATAGATCTTGTGCAGGTCCCACACCGGGCATTTCTCCGGATCTCCCGGGTCGCTGCGCCGCACGCGCGCCGGATCGGTCACCATCGCCCGCAGCTTTTGTGCCACGGCCTCCGGCTCCTCGCGCAGCCCGATGGTGTTGCCGTAGGACTTCGACATCTTGCGGCCATCGAGCCCCGGCACCTTCGGAGTCGCGGTGAGCAGCACCTGGGGCTCGGGCAGGATCGCGACTCCGGTGCCCTCGAGGAAACCGAGCAGCCGCTCGCGGTCGGCGACGGTGATGCGGTTGTTGCTCTGTACCAGCGCCTGCGCGCGCTGCAGCGCCTCGGTGTCGCCGCTCTCCTGGAACCGGCGTCGCAGCTGGCGGTAGTTGCTGCTGTTGCGGCCGCCGAGACTCTTCACGGCGCGCTCGGCCTTGGCCTCGAAGTCCGGCTCGCGGCCGTAGAGATGGTTGAAGCGGCGCGCGGTTTCGCGCGTCAGCTCGACGTGCGACACCTGGTCCTCGCCCACCGGCACGTAGGCGGCCCGGTACACCAGGATGTCGGCGCTCTGCAGCAGCGGGTAACCGAGGAAGCCGTAGGTGGCGAGGTCCTTCTCCCGCAGCTGCTCCTGCTGATCCTTGTAGCTCGGCACGCGCTCGAGCCAGCCGAGCGGCATGATCATCGACAGCAGCAGATGCAGCTCCGCGTGCTCGGGCACGTGCGACTGGATGAACAGCGTCGCCACACCGGGGTTGAGCCCCGCGGCCAGCCAGTCGATGAGCACGTCGCGGACATTCTCCTGCAGGCGCGCGGTGTCCTCGTAGCCGGTGGTGAGCATGTGCCAGTCGGCGACGAAGAAGAAACACGGGTACTGATACTGCAGCTCGACCCAGTTGCGCAGCGCGCCGTGCCAGTTGCCGAGGTGCAGCGGGCCGGTGGGGCGCATGCCGGAAAGGACGCGCCGCGCCGGCGCGGGCGAACTCACGTGCGTGCAAAGGCAGAATGGCTCACGGCGCAGAATTATAGCGCACGGCCGGTGATCGGTCCGAGAGTGCCCTTGCCCCGGCGCACGATCAGCGGCGGAGTGACCGACAGGTCGACCACGGTCGTTGGCTCGATGCCACAGTCGCCGCCATCGAGCACGGCGTCGATCTCACGTCCGAGCCGTGCCTCGATCTCGCGTCCGGCGGTGAGCGGCAGCTCATCCGCCGCCAACAGCAGTGTCGAGCTCATCAGCGGCTCGCCGAGCTCCGCGAGCAGCAGGCGCGGCACCGGATGGTCGGGAATGCGCACGCCGATGGTGCGCCGCCGCTCGTGTTGCAGGCGGCGCGGGGTCGCGCGCGTGGCGCGCAGCAGAAACGTGTACGGCCCGGGCAGGCACGCCCGCAGCATGCGGAACTGCCAGGTCTCGAGCCGGGCGAAGCGCCCGATCTGCGCAAGATCGGCGCACACCAGCGTGAAATGGTGGTGACGATCAGCCTGGCGTATGCGCCGCACACGTTCGAGGGCGTGCTTGTCGCCGAGGTGCCAGCCGAGCGCGTAGCACGAATCGGTCGGATAGGCGATCAGCCCCCCGGCGCGCACCACTTCCGCCGCCCGGCGGATGAGGCGCGGCTGCGGGTTGACCGGATGCAACTCGAGATAGTCGGCCAAAGCAAAACTCATGGCAGTCGGGCGCGGCGCGTGACAATATACGCGGCCGTTTTGCGGCTTATACGGTCAGTCTTCGGGTACCAGCGCTCCCATGCAGGCTCTTGCCGAGTTTGCGCCGCTCGTGGCGTTCTTCGTGACCTATTCCCTGCGCGGGCTGTACGCCGCCACCGCGGTCCTCATGGTCGCGATGCTGGCGCTGCTCGCCTTCGACTGGCTGCGCCAGCGGCGCATCCCACCGCTGCATGCACTGTCGGCGGCGCTCGTGCTGGTGCTGGGGGGCGCGACTCTGCTGCTGCACAATCGCCTGTTCATCCAGTGGAAGCCGACGGTGCTTTTCTGGCTGGTGAGCGCGGCGTTCATCGCGAGCTTCTGGATTGGCGAGCGCACGCTCACGCAACGTTTCCTCGAGCCCGCGCTCGCCGGCCGCGTGCCGGTGAGCCCGCGGCAGTGGCGACGCGTCAACGGAGCCTCGGCGGCGTTCTACGCTCTGCTCGGTGTGCTCAATCTCGCGGTCGCCTACGGCGCGAGCGAGCGCACCTGGGTGTATTTCAAGTTGTTCGGCCTGGCGCTGCTCACCTTCGCGTTCGTCGCGCTGCAGGTGCTGTGGTTGAGCCGGGCCGCGGCCGCGCTGGCGGAGCGCGCCCCCGCCTCCGACGCCTCGCGATGAGCGCGCAGGTGATGGCGCAGCTGCGCAGCGCGCTCGAGCAGGCGTTCGCGCCCGCGACACTCGAGATCTTCGATGACAGCGCCGCGCACGCCGGTCACGAAGGCAGCCGCGCCGGTGGCCACTACCGCGTGACACTCGTGGCCGCGGCCTTCCGCGGCTGCTCGCGTCTCGAGCGTCACCGCCTGGTCCATGCGGCGGTCGCGTCGCTTTTCCAGGGCGCGGTGCACGCGCTCAACATCGTGGCGCGCACCCCGGAAGAGTCGCCGTGAGCAGGCGTCCGTCGCGAACGCGATCGCCTGCGCAGCGCGTCTGATGTCACCGCCCAGCTTCCACCTCCCTGCTCAACAACGGAAATCCGTATGAATCATTCCCGACTCGCTCTGGTTCTCGTGACGCTCGCCGCGCTCGCGGCCTGCCAGCCGAAGACTGCCGGCACCGCCATCAACGACAACTCCCCGGCGGTCGCCACCGTGAACGGCGCGCCGATCACCCGCAGCTTCTGGGAGTTCTACATCAAGGGCATCACCGGCGGAAAATCTCCCGCCGATCTCACCGCGGAGCAGCGCAGCCAGGCCCTCGACAATCTCATCCGCGCCCAGGTGGTGGCGGATCATGCCACCCGGGACGGCCTCGACAAGAGCGGCGATACCGCCTACATGCTCGAGCTCGCGCGCCTCAACGTGCTGCAGCAGGCCGTGGAGGAGCGTTACCTCAAGGACCGTGAGCCGACCGAGCAGGAGCTGCGCGCCGAATACGAAACGCAGCTCGCCGCGATGCCGAAGACCGAATACCACGCCCGCCACATCCTGGTGGCAACCGAAGCCTTCGCGCAGAAGATCATCGAGCGGCTCAACAAGGGCGAGAAGTTCGACGCGCTCGCGAAGTCCGAATCGATGGATTCCTCCAAGAACAACGGCGGCGACCTCGGCTGGTTCACTCCGGGGCGCATGGTGCCGGAGTTTGCCGGCGCGGTGATGGCACTGAAGCCCGGCGAATTCACCCACAGCCCGGTGCAGACGCAGTACGGCTGGCACGTCATCCAGCTGCTCGAGACGCGCGAGGTCACGCCGCCGCCGTTCGACCAGGTGCGCCAGCGCCTCGTGCAGGTCGTGCAGGCGAAGAAGTTCCGCATCTACCAGGATGAGTTGATGCGCAACGCCAAGATCGAGAAGTTCCCCGACAGGTTGGCCGGCAACGTCACCCCGGGTGCGCCGGGCACTGCCGCACCGGCCGCCCCGGGCACTCC
>DASQRV010000153.1:0-5979 GCA_035642735.1 Steroidobacteraceae bacterium | reverse complement strand
GCGCGTCCACCATGGTCGTGGCGTCCGGAGAGGCGTAGCGCAGGAAGTACCACGACGAATCGACGAAGGTGTCCATGGTGTCGGTTTCGCGCCGCGCCGGGCCGCCGCACTTCGGGCATTCGCATTCGTAGAAGGCGGGCGACTTCGCGAGCGGGTTGCCGCTGCCGTCGGGGACCAGGTCCTCGGGCAAAAGCACCGGCAGCTGCTCGTCCGGCACCGCCACCACACCACACGCACCGCAGTGGATGATCGGAATCGGGCAGCCCCAGTAGCGCTGACGCGAGATGCCCCAATCGCGCAGCCGGTACTGCACGCGCTTGCGGCCGAGGCCCTGCGCCCCGAGCGCCGTGGCGATGGCATCGATCGCCTGCTGCGAGCTGAGACCGGAGAACTCCCCGGAGTTCACCGTCTCGCCATACTCGGAGTAGGCGGCGATCCAGGGCGCGCGCACCTCCTCGTAGGCACCGCGGGTCGAGCGCACCACGGTCGTCACGGGCAGCCCGTGGCTCACGGCGAACTCGAAATCGCGCTCGTCGTGGCCCGGCACGCCCATCACCGCACCCTCGCCGTAGCCCATCAGCACGTAGTTGGCGACCCACAGCGGCAGCGGCACGCGCGTGATGGGGTGCAGCACGTGCAACCCGGTCGGCATGCCCCTCTTCACCTGCGTCGCGACGTCCGCCTCGATCACGCTGCCACGCCGGCACTCCTCGATGAAGGCGGCGAGTGCCGCATTGCCGGGCGCCGCGGCGAGCGCCAGCGGATGCTCGCAGGCAACGGCCACGAAGGTCGCGCCGAAGAGCGTGTCGGCGCGCGTGGTGAATACCTTCACCGCGCCCCCGCTTCCGGCCACGGCGACGGTATCGTCGGCGTAGGGAAAGGCGATCTCGCACCCTTCGCTGCGCCCGATCCAGTTCGCCTGCATCACGCGCACGCGCTCTGGCCAGCCGCTGAGAGTATCCAGTGCCTCGAGCAGCTCGTCGGCGTAGCGGGTGATGTTGAGGTAGTACATCGGGATCTCGCGCTTCTCCACCAGCGCCCCGGTGCGCCAGCCGCGCCCGTCGATGACCTGCTCGTTGGCGAGCACGGTCTGATCGACCGGATCCCAGTTCACGACCCCGGTCTTGCGGTAGGCGAGACCCTTCTCCAGCATGCGCAGGAACAGCCACTGGTTCCAGCGGTAGTAGCCGGGGTCGCACGTGGCGATCTCGCGGCTCCAGTCGATGGCGAAGCCGAGCGACTTGAGCTGCGCCCGCATGTGCGCAATGTTCTCGCGCGTCCACTTCGCCGGCGGCACGCCGTTGGCTGTAGCGGCGTTCTCCGCCGGCAGCCCGAAAGCGTCCCAGCCCATCGGCTGAAGCACGTTGTAGCCCTGCATCCGCAGGAAGCGCGCGAGCACGTCGCCGATGGTGTAGTTGCGCACGTGTCCCATGTGCAGCCGCCCCGAAGGGTACGGCAGCATCGACAGGCAGTAGAACTTGGGTAGCGAAGTATCCTCGCGCACCTCGAAGGCGCGACGTGCATCCCAATACTCGCGCGCGGCGCGCTCGACGGCGGCCGGTTCGTAGCTCTCGTCCATTCGTTCTTATGGGAGACGCAGCGGTACGAAGATCTGCGCTTCCTCACGTTGAATCAACAGCGCTACGTTCTTGCCGGCGGCGTGGGCCGCGTCTTCCAGCTCCTTCACCGAGTGCACGCGCTTGCCATTGATGCCGAGGATGATGTCGCCCGGCTGGATCTCCGCCGCCTGCGCGGGTCCCGAGACCTCCTCCACCAGCAGGCTCCCCTGAGTATTCGCCTGCTCCTTCTCGCGCGGCTCGAGCGGCCGTACTGTCAGGCCGAGCGCACTCGCCTGGCCGGCGGCCGGTTGCTTGGGCTTGCCGCCGCGATAGGCGACGCTCTGCTGCTGCTCCTTGAGCTCGGCGACCTTGACGTTGAGCGTCTGCTGCTTGCCGTTGCGCCACAGCGCAAGATTTGCGTCCGTGCCCGGACGCATGCCGGCGATCGCGCTCGAGAGCTCGCCGAAGCGCTCGATTTGACGGCCGTCGACGGCGAGGATGACGTCCCCGGGAGCGACGCCGGCGCGCGCCGCCGGGCCGTCCTTCTCCACCGAGGACACCAGTGCACCCCGCGGCCGGTCGAGGCCGAAGGATTCGGCGAGCTGGGCGTTGACATCCTGGATCGTGACGCCGATACGACCCCGTACCACGCGGCCGGTCTTGATGAGCTGCTCCTCGACGTTACGTGCCACATCGATCGGGATGGCGAAGGAGACGCCCATGAAGCCGCCGGTACGGCTGAAGATCTGCGAGTTGATGCCGATCACTTCGCCCGCCAGGTTGAAGAGCGGGCCGCCGGAGTTGCCGGGATTGACCGGCACGTCGGTCTGGATGAAGGGTACGTAGTTCTCGCCGGGCACCGCGCGCGCGGTGGCGCTGATGATGCCCGCGGTGGCGCTGTTCTCGAAGCCGAACGGCGAGCCGATGGCGAGCACCCACTGTCCGGGCTTCAGACGCGAGGGATCGCCGAGCTTCACGATGGGCAGATTCGTGCCATTGATCTTGATCACCGCGACATCGGTACGCTCGTCGGCGCCGATCACCTTGGCGGGAAACTCGCGACGATCGGTGAGGCGCACCGTCACCTCGTCGGCGTTGGCGACCACGTGGGTGTTGGTGAGGATGTAGCCGTCGGAGTTGACGATGAAGCCGGAGCCCGCACCTCGCACCGGCGCCTGCCGCCCCTGTGGGCCCTGATCGGGTGTCGGAATGCCGAAACGCCGGAAGAAATCATAGAACGGATCATTCGGTGACAGCCCCGGTATGCCGCCGCCCGCCTGTGCCTTCTCCACGACCTCCACGTTCACCACCGCGGGTCCGTAGCGCTCGACGAGCGCCGAGAAATCGGGCAGGGCCCTGGTGACCGCATCGGTGGAGGGCGTGGGGAGCGGCTGCGCGGCGGCCACCGCCAGCGCGGCATCGGCGGACGCGGCGGCGGCCACGGGCGCGGCTGCGTCGTGGGCGGAGGGGGCCGAGAAGCCGCGGGAACAGCCCGCGAGCGCGAGCACGATGGCACAGGCTGCCGCGAGGCGCCCTGGCGCCCGGGCCCAGCGTGGTTCGCGGGATTCGCACCGGATTTTCATGGGAGCACTTCCAATCGCTGCCGGCCCTGCGGGCGGCGCAGCCTCCTATCATTCCGCACCCACAGGCCGTATGCCAGCGCCAGCGCGGCAAGGCGCACGACCAGCCAGTTTCCAACATACGCGTACGGCGTCCGGCCCGCGTGGGCACGATACTTGAGACCAGCGCTACGGGCTTGAATTCCTCGGCCCGGGCGATGACTTCGCCGTGGGGGCCGATCACCGCCGAGATACCGTCGTTTGCCGCCCGCACCAGGTAGCGGCCTTCCTCGAGCGCGCGCATGCGGGCGATCTGCAGGTGCTGATGGCGTGCGCTCGAGTGGCCGAACCAGGCATCGTTCGTGACGTTCACCAGCGCGTCGGCGCCGGGCAACACGCGGAGCATCGAGCTGCCGTAGGCGTCCTCGTAGCACACGGTGGTGCCGAGCCGCAGATGCGCCGCGGGAAGCGGGGGCTGTTCCGGTGCTCCGCGCGTGAAGTCCGAGTACGGCAGGCTCATAAGGCGCATCCAACTGCGCACGAACTGCGGCACGGGGAAGAACTCGGCAAAGGGCACCAGGTGGCTCTTGTCGTACCAGCTCACCTGCGCATCGAGCGCCAGCACCGAGTTGAAGTAGTGCAGCGCGCCGCCCTCCTCCGGGCGGCCCTCGGCGCGCAGCACCCCCATGACGAGGGCGGAGCCGTGGGCGCGTGCTTCGCGGTACAGGCTGTCGATGTACGGCACGATGTCATTGGCGACGTCGGCGGTGGAGGACTCCGGCCAGACGATGAGCGCGGTGCCGAGCACCTGCTCGGTGAGCGTGCGGTACCGGCGGAGCGTCGCCTCATGATTGGTCGCTTGCCACTTCTCATCCTGCGGAATGGCGCCCTGCACTATCGCGACGGACACCGGGGGCCCGCTCGGCCGGGTCCACGAGTGTCGATACAGAGCCGCTCCGGCAGCCCAGGGGATCAGCAGCACGATGAGCGCCACCTGCCGTACGCGTCCGGTGCCACAGACGAGCGCAGTCACTGCGCCGGCACACAGCAGCAGCAGCGCGCTGATGCCATAGACGCCGGCGAGCGGCGCAAAGCCCGCCAGCCAGGTGTCCGTCTGGGAGTACCCAAGCGACAGCCACGAGAACCCCGAGAGAAACCAGCCACGCCACCATTCCATCAGCAGCCACGCGGCCGGCAGCGCGACCAGCCAGCGTACGGCACCTGTCACCGGCAACCAGCGGGCGGCCGCGTAGCCGAGTCCGGCGTGGTACAGCCCCATGATGCTCACCAGGCCTAGCATCAGCACCAGGGCGAGCCACACGGGAGCGCCGCCGAAGCCGTGGATGCTGGTGTAGAGCCAGTAGGTGCCGGCTGCGAAGGTGGCGAAGCTGAACCAGAATCCGAGGCGCGCCGCCTCGCGCGGCGTCGCGCCCTGCCACAGCCACATGAGCAGCGCCGGCGAAAGCACCGCGAGCGGCCAGAGGTTGAGCGGCGCGAAGGCAGCCGCGAGCAGCGCGCCGGCGACGAGCGCGAGCAGCGCGCGCGCGAGCGCGGACGCGGGTCGCGCCAGGGCGTAGCGCGCTCCCGTCGCGGTGGCGACCGCGGATTCGGCGAATGCGGTGTGCATGGCTGTCAGGAGGTGCCGCCGGCAGAGCGGTCATCGGCCGGCGGCAGCACATCACGCGGCGCCAGCACGCGCAGCGTATCGACGCGGCGGCGGTCGGCACGCAGTACGCGGAACTCGAAGCCGTCGATGCTCGCGGTCTCGCCGCGGCGCGGCAGGCGGCCGAGTTGCTTCATGAGCAGCCCGGCGATGGTGTCGACACCCTGTCCCTCGGGGAGCTGCGCGCCGAAGAACTGGTTGAACTCCTCGATGCGCGTCACGCCGCGCACGGTGAAATGCGCCTCGGCATCGCGGCGGATGTTCAGATCGTCCTCGACGTCGAACTCGTCGTCGATCTCGCCCACGATCTGCTCGATGACGTCCTCGATGGTGCACAGGCCCGACACGCCACCGTACTCATCGACCACGATCGCCATGTGATTGCGGCTGCGGCGAAATTCCTTCAGCAGCACGTTCAGCCGCTTGGACTCCGGCACGAACACCGCCGGCCGCATGTACTCACGGATGTCGAAGCGCTCGCGCGCCGCCGCGGTCGTGAGGCGCAGCAGGTCCTTGGCGAGCAGGATGCCGGCGATGTCGTCGCGATCCTCGTCCATGACCGGAAAACGCGAGTGCCCGGACTCGACGACGACCGGCAGGATGCGCGCCGCCGGCTCGTCGCGGCGCACGAACACCATCTGCGCGCGCGGCACCATGATGTCGCGCACCTGCAGATCGCCCACCTCGAGTACGCCTTCGAGCATGGTGAGCGCGTCGCTGTCGATCACGCCGCGCTCGCCAGCTTCGTGCAGCACCTCCGCGAGCGCCTTGCGGTCCTGTGGTTCGGGGTTGAGCCCGTGCGCCAGCCGTCGCAGCCAGCGTCCCGTGGTGTTGAGATCCTTCGCCATGGCCTTCAGCTCCGGTACGGGTTGGCGAAACCGAGGCGGCGCAGCACCGCGATCTCGCGCCGCTCCATACGGCGCGCAGCCGCCGCGCGCGCGTGGTCGTAGCCGGCGAGGTGCAGTGCGCCGTGCACCACCAGGTGCGCCCAGTGCGCTCGCACCGTCTTTTCCTGCTCGCGCGCCTCGAGCTCGAGCACGCGCGGGCAGATCACCAGCTCCCCCAGCGGCGGCGGGGCGCCCGCCGCCGCGGCCGGCAGTCGCGCCGCGGCGAAAGACAGCACGTTCGTCGGCTTGTCCCGCCCGCGGAAGCGGGCGTTCAGCCGCGCGCTCTCCGCCTCACCCACCGTGCAGACACC
>DASQRV010000152.1:0-4046 GCA_035642735.1 Steroidobacteraceae bacterium | reverse complement strand
GCCGCTGGTCGGGAGGCTCCCGGAAGGGAGCAACCTGATCGCCACCGGCGTGATGTCGCCCTTCACCACGCCTTTCAAGCTGTCGTTCTTCGTGGCGCTGATGCTGGCGATGCCGTTCGTCATCTACCAGCTGTGGGCGTTCGTCGCCCCCGGCCTGTACCGCCACGAGCGGCGCTTCGCGGTGCCGCTGCTCATCTCCTCCATCGTGTTGTTCTACGTCGGCATCGCCTTCGCTTATTACTTCGTCTTCCCGGTGATGTTCGAATTCTTCGTCCGCACGACGCCGAAAGGCGTCGCGATGATGACCGACATCAACAACTACCTGGATTTCGTGCTCACCATGTTCTTCTGCTTCGGCCTCGCCTTCGAGGTCCCGATCGCGGTGGTGCTGCTCGTGGTGATGGGCATCGTGCCGATCGAGAAGCTCACGAAGAACCGCGGCTACGTGCTCATCGGCATCTTCATACTCGCCGCGCTCCTCACCCCGCCCGATGCGATCGCGCAAACTTCGCTCGCCATCCCGATGTACCTGCTGTACGAAGGGGGCATCCTCATGGCGCGCGTTCTGACACGCGGCAAGAGCGCCGCGGCCGAAGAGACCGCTCCCAAGACTGGCCAGAGCTGACGAGGGCGGCCGGGCGCGGCACCCGCGAGGCGTCAGGCGATTTCACGCACCGCGCGCACGGCGGCCTCGACCTCACGCTCATCATTGACCAGGCTCGGCGCCAGCCGCGCATGACTGATCTTGTAGGGCGAGGACGAAGCGATCACTTTGCGCTCCAGGAGCCTGGCGACGGTTTCGTCGGTCGTGCGTCCTTGCACGTCGAAGCAGATGATGCCCCCCGAAAGTGCGGGATCGCGCGGCGTAAAGAGCTTCACCTTCGGAATGCCCGCCAGCCCTTCCTTGCACTGGGTGTTGAGTGCCGCGATTCGCGCCGCGACCCGCTGCTGTCCGATGTGGTCGTGGAATTCGAACGCCTCGGTCATGGCCCATTGATGTTCATAGGCCTTGAACCCTCCGGGGGACACCCACGATGCCCGCGTCGGCGGCCGCGGCGGGCGGCCTTCCTGCCAGGCCGCCATCGGCTCGAAATTGTAGAAGGACGGGATCGTCGGACGCAGCAACTCCCAGTTCCTGTCCGGCGCCCAGATGATGCCGGTGCCGCGCGGCGCGAAGATCCACTTGTGAGTTCCGGCGGCGAGGAAGTCGCAGCCGACTGAGGCGACCGCCTCCTCCTGGCAGCCGAGGCCGTGCGCGCCATCGAGAACGAGCAGCACCCGCTCGCCCTCCGCACGTTCGCGGTTGGCGTCGGCAATCACCTGCGCGAGCGCCTTCACCGGCAGCTTGACACCGGTGCACGAGTGCACCCAAGTGATCCCCACGACGTGGGTCGCCGGGCGGATGGCGCGGCGCAGACGCTCCACCATCTCCTCCGCCGAAGCCGATTCGGGCGCGTCATAGAGTGCAACACGGCGCCAGGAGGCACCGTAGCGCTCCGCGGCCAGGCGGATCGCCTCGTGATGCACGAAATGGTCATGAGTGGTCGTGAGGATTTCGTCGCCGGGCTTGAGCGTGAGCCCGTTGTAGATGAGAGCGAGGCCTGCAGTCGTGCTGTCGGTGAGCGCGACCTCATCCGGCAGCCCGCCGATGTACCGGGCCGCAGCCTGCTGCACGCGCATGGGAAGGCCCACGTCGCGCGCCGGCTCCCCGTGATGCGACCGAAAATTCATGCCCCGCTCGACAGCGAGGAAGGGGTTGTCATCCAACATGCGGCGGTAGCGTTCGATGGCTTCGCGCACCGGGCGCGGGTGCGACACAATGAAGAACTGCGAGAAGTGCAGCCACGCGGGCGACAGGTCGAACTGCGCTTTCACGGCAGACCAGTCGGCGAAGCTGCCTGCGCCACTCGCGGCTGACTCGATGCGTGAGGCGTTGCGCGAAGAGGCCCCTGTGACAAGGACCCCGGCCGTGGCTGCGAAGAAATCCCGGCGGTTCAGTGCCATGGCAGCCTCCCTTCTTGATGGGGACGGTTGGTCGCGAGGGTCCGATTTTACTCCCGCGCTGGCTGGAGCCGGGCGGCCGCGGCGAGCGCATTTGCGCCTCAGGCGACCGCTGGGTCAGACTCGCGCGACAGCGAATCGGGACGCCCCCACAGAAGGCTTGAACAATGAACGAGCTCGCCGAGCCCTCCCGTGCTGCCCCTGTTGTGGCGGGGAGAACCATCCTCGGTCAGCCCCTCGGGCTCGCGACGCTGTTCCTCACCGAGATGTGGGAGCGCTTCACCTACTACGGCATCCAGGCCGTGCTCATCCTCTTCATGGTGGCCGCGGCATCCAGGGGTGGCCTCGGCCTGGATGACAAGACCTCGAGCTCGATCTTCGGCTTGTTTCTCGGCAGCACGTATCTGCTGGGACTGCCCGGGGGCTGGATCGCCGACCGTCTGCTCGGTGCACAGCGCGCGGTGATCAGCGGCGGGATCCTCATCGCGATCGGCAGCGCGCTGCTCGCGCTCGGCAACACGGCGATTTTCTTCCTCGGCCTGCTGGTGAACGCCATGGGGGTCGGGCTGCTCAAGCCCAACGTCAGCGCGATCGTCGCCTCCCTGTATCCGGAGGGCGGCGCGCGGCGCGATGCGGGTTTCTCGATTTTCTACATGGGCATCAACACCGGCGCCTTCATCGGTTCGCTCATCGTGCCGATATTCGCCGCGGCTTTCGGCTGGCGACTCGGATTTGCGCTGCCGGCGCTCTTCATGGCGCTCGGCGTCGCGCAGTTCCTGTGGACGCGCCGCTATCTCGGCGGCGCGGGACTCGCGCCCGCGCACGAGCGGCGCGGCTCGTGGACGCCGGTCGTGGCAGGCCTCGCGGCCATCGCTGTGATCGTGGCGCTCACCCTGTCGGGCACCGTGAAGCTCGATGCCGCCATGCTCGCCGCCGCGGCCTCCTGGGGTTACGCGGTGCTCGCGGTCGCGTACTTCGTGTACCTGTTTTTCTTTGCGGGACTCAGCGCGGTGGAGCGCCGCCGCGCCTTCGCGTTGCTGGCGCTGTTCATTGCCTCGGTCACCTTCTGGGCCGGCTACTACCAGCAGGGTGGCTCCTTCAATCTGTTCGCCGAGCGCTATACGAATCGCCACATCTTCGGCTGGGAAATGCCGGCCGGCGTCCTACAGGCGGTGAATCCGCTGTTCGTGATCACCTTCGCCGGGGTGTTCGCGGCGCTGTGGATCGCACTCGGCAAGCGCGGCCGCGATCTGCCGGCCCCCGCCAAGTTCGGCCTGGCGCTGGTGTTCCTCGGGGTCGGCTTCCTCGTCATGTACTTCGCCGCGCAGCACGTGCTCGCCGGCCAGCTGGTGCTGCCCACCTGGCTCGTATTGACCTACTTCCTGCATACCTGCGGCGAGCTGTGCATCTCGCCCGTAGGGTTGTCGACCATGAGCAAGCTCGCGCCGCCACGGTTCGTCGGCCAGGTGATGGGTGTCTGGTTCCTGTCGCTCGCGCTCGGCGGCAACCTCGCCGGCCAGCTGACCGGGGAGTACGACGCGAGTCACCTCGAGTCGCTGCCGGCGCTGTTCGTGCGGATCTTCTGGTACGGGCTCATCGCCGGGGTGGTGATGCTGCTCCTCACCCCGTTCGTGAAACGGATGATGGTCGGCGTGCGCTAGGCAGGGCCTGCAGGGAGGCGTCGTTACGGTTGTGTCAGCGGTTGCGCCGGCGGCGTCAACTCGAACCTCGTGACGAAGTACTCGGTGTCGCCAAAGCAGGAGGTCGGAATCCACTTGCGCTGCTCGTAATGCAGGGTGACCCGCTTGCCAATCGCCGCGTTGAGCTGCTTCGCGAGATCATTGTCGCGCACGGTGAAGAGGAATTTCTCGGCCACGGTTCCCGGGAGCGTCACCATGGCCATCTCGCCCTCCCACGTCTTGCAGATCCATCCCCTGCGGGAGAATTTCTGCAGGAAGCCCGCACGCTCTCCGTCCGAGTACGACCAGTGCAGCGTCAGCCAGGTGAAGCCGATGAGGCCGAGAATGACCGCGACGATGAAGCCG
>DASQRV010000151.1:0-4940 GCA_035642735.1 Steroidobacteraceae bacterium | reverse complement strand
CTCGCCAAGAAGTAGCTTTCGTCTCTCATCTGAGACAACTGCGCTCTTGCCGCGAGGCTGAAGGGGCCTAGAGCGAGCCGAACGCGTCCCGCGTCAGGTTCTCGCACCCGGTGGCCGTAACCGCCAGATCGTCCTCGATGCGGATCCCACCGAAGCGGGCCAGCATCTCGACGCGCGGCCAGTTGATGTGGCGGCCACGCCCGTCCGAGCGCGCCGCCTGCAGCAGCTGCGGTATGAAGTAGATGCCGGGCTCCATGGTGACGACGAACCCCGTCTCGAGCACCCGCGTCAGTCGCAGAAAGGGGTGTCCCTCCGGTCGTTCGATTTCGCCGCCTTCTGCGGAGCGCATGAAACCACCGACATCGTGCACCTCGAGGCCGAGCAGATGGCCAATGCCGTGGGGCAGGAAGACCCGTGTCACCCCGGTGCCGACCGCCTCGGCCGTGCTGCAGCGGACGAGGTCCGCATCCCGCAGCACTTCGGCGGTGAGCTCGTGGGCGCGCAGCTGCACGTCGCGCCAGTCGACTCCGGCCCGCACGCCCGCGCACAGCGACTGCTGCATCTCATCCATGCGCACGATGAGCGCGGCGAAGTCCCGGTCGGCGCGCGCGTGGGTGCGCGTGATATCGCTCGCGTAACCGGCAAACTCGGCACCGGCATCGATCAGCAGCGAATGCCGTTCGGGCGGCGCGTTCTTCTCGAGCACCTGGTAGTGCAGCACCGCAGCCGAGGCGTTGAGCGCGACGATGGGGTTGTAGGGCAGTTCCTGCTCGCGCAGACCGCACGCCTCGAGGAAAGCGAGCTCGATCTCGAATTCCGACGCGCCAGCTGCGAAGGCCGCCGCGGCTGCCACGTGGCCGAGAGCCCCGAGCCGGTTTGCCTCACGCAGGCACACGAGCTCGTAAGGTGTTTTCGCCGCGCGCACATAATCGAGTCGGCGCAACAGCGGCCGTGGATTGATCGCACCGACACCGAAGTCGTCGAGTCCGTCGAAAGCCTCACCGATGTAGGCGGCGCGTGACAGGTCGGCCGGCAGCAGGGCGCGCGCGGCGGCGCGCTCGGCCACCGTGTGCACCTCGAAGTGAGGAACCCAGTAGCTCTGCGGCAGGCTCGGGGCCTTGTGCCAGTAGTCCTCCGGGCGTTCGACGATCAGCTTGGGGGATGATCCGGGCACGAACCAGACGAAGCTGCCCGGCGCGTCCGACAGCGGCACCCACACCTTGAAGGGGGCGTTGGCTTCGAATGGGTACGTGCGGTCATCCTCGAAGACCGGCAGCGGTGAGCCGGCGTAGACGAGTAGTCCGTCATATCCGCAGCTCGTCAGCGCCTGCGCAGTGCGTTCACAGACCGCGAGCAGGTGGGGACCGAAGGTCCTGTCGAGGCTCCCCGGCAGGTCCCGTTGCGGCTCAGCGCCCGTCATTTTGAATCCTCCCGTCAACCGGTGGCTGTCGCGCCCGACAGACACTACTGCACTGCGGGCTCCGGGGCCGCCCGGTCGCCAGTTTCCAATCCTACCGGGAGTTCTATAGAATTTGGCCGCCGCGCCGCCCATGGGGGTGCGGAACGGCTCCAACCGGTCGTAGTCTCACCTACACAACTCTTGCTTCATTCGGGGTACCGATAGATGAATACCAAACTTGCTCTTAGCGCTGTTGTGGTCGCGCTGATGCTGACGGCCTGCGCGAAGCAGGAATCCGCAGGCACGGCAGCTCCGCCTCCTCCTCCGGCTCCGGCGGCAGATCAGGCCGCAGGCGCTGCCGCTGACGCCAAGGCTGCTGCTGATTCCGCTTCTCAAGCTGCGCAGCAGGCTGGCCAGGCTGCACAGCAGGCTGGTCAGGCCGCTTCAGATGCGGCCGCTCCGGCAACTCCGCCGCCGCCGAAGCAGTAAGCCAGGCGCTTACGGCCGAAAACACGGCCCGGACGGCTCGCTGCGCGAGCCGTCCGGGCCGTTTTCATTTCAGCGCAATGCTCGGAGTCAGATGACAAAAACCTAAGGTGACGGGGGCCGTGGCGGGCGGGTAAGGTTGAGCCGGGAAGTGAGCCATGGCTGGAGTGAGTGTCAGTGTGCGCGATGCGCGGTCGGCGCCCGCCGACCGATTGTGGATCCAGAGCGTCTACCGCGATTACCTCGATGATCTCAATCCCGGCACCGGGATTTTCCCTGCCCTGGGCGAAGTCGGACATCGCGAGCCCGATCAGATCGCGCATTGGTTCGGCGACCCGAACACCTTCCCGCTCGTCATCGTAAAGGGCACTGAACCGGTCGGGTTTGCGCGCGTGTTGCGTGCGGTCGCCGCGGGCGGCACGCCGCGCATCGACTATCGCATGGCGGAGTTCTTCGTCATGCGCACCCGGCGGCGGCTCGGTATCGGCCAGACCGCCGTGCAACTGATCCTCAGCCGTTTCGCCGGACGCTGGGAGATCAGCGAGTACCTGCGCAATACCGCGGCCGTCACCTTCTGGCGCCGCGTCGTCGCAAGCTACACCCGCGGCACTTACCAGGAGCGCATCGTCAACGGCGAAGTGCGCCAGGTGTTCGATTCCGGTAAGTCGCCGCCGCGAACGGCCTGAGCGTTGCGGCTCGCGGATAATTCGCAATTCGAAAAAGGGACGGCGGACGCGAGGGCCCGCCGCCTAACTGCTGGTGGAATGCGCTGGTCCGTGGGTCGTCGCCCCTGTTCCTGAAATGACTCTGACCGCACGCTGATTTCGGGTGAGCCGGAGCGAACTGCGCTTCGATGGGCGGGTACTCGACCCGGAATCGGGGGAGCTCGAGCGCGCGTGCAGGGTTGCAGCGCTCGCGGTGGCGGCGCTCCTGTGGCGGCTGAGATGCGCCGGGGGGTGAGGTTCCTAAGGGTGTCCGGGGCGCGATGCCTTGGGTGCCGCGGCCGTCCCCTGTGCGCAGCCGCCGCAGGCGCTGCCAAGCCCTGCGAGCGTATGGCGCCTGAGGGTCGCGAGCCACGAGGCACTCCGAATTCCCGGGAGCGTCCCGAGCGCATCGAGTGCGCGCAGACGCAGACGCGCCGTCGACAGTCGCCAGGCAGCGAAGAGGGCGCAGGCGATCACCAGCACACCGGCCACGAATTGCTGCACCAGCACGCTCACGCTCCACCGCCGAGCGCCAGCGCCACGCGGTAGGTGGCGAAGGCACCGAGATAGGCGAGCGCAAACAGGTACGCTGCCATGTACAGCGGATAGCGCCAGGAATTGGTTTCGCGCTTGACCACCGCGAGCGTCGACAGGCACTGCGGCGCGAACACGTACCACGCGAGCAGCGACAGCCCCGTCGCCAGGCTCCAGCCCTGCGCGATGATCGGAGTGAGAGCACCCGCGACATCGCTCGAGCCCGACATGGCGTACACCGTGCCGAGAGCGCTCACGGCCACCTCGCGTGCCGCGAGCCCCGGGACGAGCGCGATCGAGATCTGCCAATTGAAGCCGATGGGGGCGAACAGCAGCTGCAGCGCATGTCCGAGCATTCCGGCGATGCTGTATTGGATGGCGGGCCCCGTGGCACCCGCGGGCGGCGCCGGGAAGCTGGCGAGGAACCACAGCACCACCATGAGCGTGAGGATGATGGTGCCCACGCGCGTGAGGAAGATTCGCGCGCGCTCCCACAGGCCAAGCACCAGGTTCGACAGATGCGGCAGCCGGTACTCGGGCAGCTCGAGCAGCAGCGGCCGGTACTCGCCGCGCATCACGGTGCGCTTGAGCACGAAGGCGACGCCCAGCGCGCTCGCGACGCCGGCCAGATACAGCGCGAACAACACCAGGCCACGCAGGTTGAGCACGCCGACCGCGCGCTGTGGTATGAACGCGCCGATGAGCAGCGCATACACCGGCAGCCGGGCGGAGCAGGTCATGAGCGGCGCGATCATGATGGTGGCCAGGCGGTCGCGCGAGGAGGGAATGGTGCGCGCCGCCATGATGCCGGGAATCGCGCAGGCGAAGCTCGACAGCAGCGGGATGAAGGCGCGTCCCGAGAGCCCGACGCGTCCCATGAGGCGATCGAGCATGAACGCGGCGCGCGGCAGGTAGCCGGAATCCTCGAGCGCAATGATGAACAGGAACAGGATCAGGATCTGCGGCAGGAACACGAGCACGCTGCCGGTGCCGGCGACTACCCCATCGAGCAGCAACCCGCGGAGAGGCCCTGCGGGGAGCACGCCGGCGAGCCAGCCGCTCAAGGACTGCACGCCGGTGTTGATGAGGTTCTGTGGGGCTTTGGCCCAGCTGAACACCGCCTGGAACATCAGGAACAGCACCGTCGCAAGCAGGACGGGTCCCGCGACCGGATGCAGCACGATGGCATCGAGGCGCGCGAGCGCCTTGAGGCGTGCCGGCACACGATAGCCGCTGTCCGTGAGTACGCGGCGTACTTCGCGCTGTGTCGCCTCGATCTCCGCGGCGCTCGGGGCGGAGGACGCTGCGAGCGGTGTCCGCTCGCGGGCGAGTGCACGCTCCGCGAAGCCGTAGGCGTCGATCGCCGCCACCAGCTCACGCTCCCCGCCCGCGCGTACGGCCACGGTCGGGATCACCGGCACCCCGAGAGCGCGCTCGAGTGCGGCGCGGTCGAGCTGGTAACCGCGTTGTGCGGCGACATCGCTCATGTTGAGCGCAACGATCATCGGCCGGCCGAGCCGCTTGAGCTCCAGTACCAGTCGCAGATTGAGGCGCAGGTTGGTGGCATCGACCACACACACCAGCAGATCCGGTGCCGGCTCGGCAGCATGGCGGCCGAGCACAACATCGCGCGCGATCGCCTCATCGAGGGTCGTCGGCTCGAGACTGTAGGCGCCGGGCAGGTCGACCACGCGGAAAGTCCGCCCGCTGCGCGGACCGACGAACCGTCCTTCCTTGCGCTCGACCGTGACACCCGGGTAGTTGGCGACTTTCTGGCGGCTGCCCGTCAGGCGATTGAAGAGTGCTGTCTTGCCGCA
>DASQRV010000150.1:0-2429 GCA_035642735.1 Steroidobacteraceae bacterium | reverse complement strand
CGCTGGCTCCGGGAGCATTGGGCGAGGGCTGTCCGGTGGCGGCGTCCTTGCCCGGTGGTGGGGGCGGCGGCAGCGGCGGGAGCTTCCCAGTTGGCACGCCAGGCAGGAGCGGCGGCAGGTCGCTGGGGCTCGTATGGAAGAGCGGCTTCTGCTGATCCTGCATGTAGTTGTACTTGAGCTCGGTCTCGTACGCCGCCTGATTCGCATCGCGCATGATCTTCGGGCGGATGAAGATCATCAGATTCGTCTTGCTGGAGGTCTGGTTGCGTGTCTTGAAGAGGAGCCCGAGGATCGGAATGTTGCCGAGGAAGGGCACGCGGCTCTCGCCCTTGGAAGTGTCGTCCTCGATGAGACCACCGAGCACCACGATCCCGCCGTCCTCGATGAGCACCGTGGTGCTCACGGTGCGCTTGTTGGTGACCAGATCGACCGCACCGGCGGGCTTCTGACCGAGACTCGAGCTCTCGATCGAGATCTTGAGCATCACCTGGCTGCCCTCGGCGGAGATGGTCGGGGTGATCTTGAGGATCGTGCCGACCTCCTCGCGCTGAATCGTCTGGAACGGGTTCACGGCGCCACCCACGACCGCGGTGTTGTTGGCGGTGTACTGGCCGGTGATGAACGGCACTTCCTGCGCCACCTTGAGCTCCGCCTCCTGGTTGTCCATGGTCAACGCCGAGGGCGTGGCGATGATGTTGTTGTTCGTGTCGGTGCGGATCGCCCGCACGATGGCCGCGAAGTTGAGTCCCGAGGCGGCCAGGCGCCCAACGCCCAGGGTCGTGCCCTGCAGCAGCGCGGTGGTGACGTTGGCCGGGTTCTGCGCGGCGGTCGCGAGGTCGACGATGCTGGTGCCGCCGACCGGGCTGACGAAGGAGCCGACGGGTACATTGGTTTGGCCGGCGCCGTACGCGGCCCAGTTGACCCCGAGCTCGGCGTTCTTGTCGTAGTCGATGTCCGCGATGATCGCCTCGACCAGCACCTGTGGGCGGCGGATGTCGAGCTTGTCGATGATCGCCATCATGGCGCGCATGAGCTTCGCCGGCGCCGTGATGATGAGGGCGTTGTTGGTCGGGTCGGCCCACACCATGGCGCCTTTCTCCGCCGCCTGCGCCGCACTCGGCGCTGCGCCCTGCGCACCGGGCGCCGCGACCGCCTGGGCGATGCCCGTCATCTGCTCCTTGAGCTTCGGCGCGAGCTTTTCGGCATTCGCGTAGTGCAGGTAGCGCACGCGCGTATCGCCACCCGCCTCGAGTGGCGTGTCGAGATGAGCAATGAGGGCGCGCAGACGCAGCCGCTGCGCCTGATCGCCGCCGATCAGCACGCTGTTCGAGCGGTCATCCGCCACCACTTTGACGGGGGTGCCCTCGGCCGCGGCCGCGCCCTGGTAGAGCGAGTTCACCACGCGGACGATCTCGGCCGCGCCGGCGTTCTGCAGCGGCACGATCTCCACGTCCTGGTTCCCCACCTGGTCGATGCGCCGGATGATGCGCATCATGCGGTTCACGTTGCTCGCGCGGTCGGTGATGATGAGGATGTTGGAGGCCGGATAGGCGACCAGGTGGCCGTACTGCGGGATCATCGGCCGCAGGATCGGCACGAGCGCGGGCGCGCTCACGTTGCGGACATCGAGCACCTGGGTGACGATCTCATCCGAGGTGGGGCTCACCCGGTCGGGAAGGTCGATCGCCGGGATTTGCCGCGCGTTGGCATCGGGCAGGATCTTCACCACGTTGCCGGCGGGCACCGCGATGAACCCGTACACCTGCAGGATCGAGAGGAACGCCTCGTAGAAGGCGTCCGGCGACATCGGCGTCGAGGAGAGCATCGTCACCTGCGCGCGCACGCGCGGGTCGATGATGAAGTTCTTGCCGGTGGCAGCGCTTACCGCTTCGGCGATCTGCGTGATGTCCGCGTCCTTGAAATTTGGCGTGATGCGTTGCGCCTGCTGCGCCGAAGCGAGCGAAGCGCTCAGCACGACCGCGAGCGCGAACACTGCAAAAGAGCGAAAAGCTGTCACTAAACCATTCCCCCCCGCGTGAGGCCGTCGGCAGCGCCGTTACTGACCGCGCCCGTCACCCGCCTGCTCAGGGATGGCTGGTGAAGGGCCGATCCGCTCCCCAGCGGGCGTTCCCGGCGGGGGCGCAAACGGAGCACCGGCATTGCCGCTCGGGCTCATGGCGGCGGCGCCACCCGGCTGCTCCTGCGCCGCGAGGCTGTCGGCCTCCTGGGCAACCTGCGCAATGTTCAATACCAGATCCTGCGGCTGGCCGTTGCGAATGACCGTGACGTGGGCCTCACTGGAGCTACTGAGGGTGTGCAGAATCTGCTCGCCGCGGTCGCGATCGTCGAGGGGGGTGCCGTTGATCGCCGTCACCTGGTCACCGGGACGGAGGCCCAGGCGCATGAAGGCCATGCGGTCGCGCCCGGGG
>DASQRV010000149.1:0-2148 GCA_035642735.1 Steroidobacteraceae bacterium | reverse complement strand
CTCAGGTGCGTGAGCGCCGCTGCGCCTTCTTCCGTCGCGACGCGCGGCGCGTGGGAGCCGCCGCGAGGACGCGGCGGTGGGTACGTGCGAGCTCGATGAAACGCGGCGTGGGACCGATGTCCTCGTAGACCGGATCGCCGTGCTCGTCGGTGGAGATCACGCGCTTGCCCGCCACGTACGGCATCGCCGCCGCGAGCTCCTTGAGCGCTGCGGTGAGCAGCTCACTGATCAGCTGCTCCGGGGCACGCCCGGGAAACATGTCCGCGAGCGCCGCGAGCTGCGCGGCGTCATCGACGGGGAGTCGCACCGCGTAGCTTCGGGCGGTGCGTGGTGCGGCCGCGCTCTGGCGCCAGCTTTCGAGCAGATTCTTGAAACTCACCGGCGTGCACTCGTTCGGGCGCACGCGCGCCCGGGGCGCGCATTCTAGCGGGGGTCCCCACGAAATTTCGCGTCCTTGTGGTCGGTGCAGGCTCGTCCGACGCGGCGGGCGGAATTTCCTCGGGTACCGCGGTTGTGAGTGCCGCGGCCGCGCGGGTAGCATCGTTCCATATGCCCGTTGGCACCGTCCTCGAGAGCGGCACGCTGCGCGTCATCGATTACCGCTGCAGCGCGGGTCCGCACGACCGCCCGTTCCTCGAGCAGCACCACAGCTTCTCGATCTCCTATGTGCGCCGCGGCAGTTTCGGCTGCGTGACGCGCGGACGCTCCTTCGAGCTGGTCGCCGGCTCTTTTCTGCTCGGCCGCCCCCACGACGAGTACCTGTGCACCCACGACCAGCATCGGCACGGCGATGAGTGCCTGTCGTTCCATTTCGACGCGGCGCAGCTCGATGCCCTCGGCCTGCCGGCGCAGTCGTGGCGCAGCGGCGCGTTGCCGCCCCTGGCGGAGCTCGGCGTGCTCGCCGAGCGAGCGCAAGCCGCCGCCGAGGCCCGCAGCGAGCTGGACCTCGCCGAAGCGGGCACGTTGCTCGCCGGGCGTTTCCTGCACCTCGTGTCGGGCAACCCGCTGCCCCCGGTCAGCGTGACAGCGCGCGATCGCCGCCGCGCGGTACGGGCGGCACTGTGGCTCGATGCGCATGCGCACGAGCCGCTCGATCTCGCGCAGGTGGCGCGGCAGAGCGGTGTGAGCGCCTTTCACTTCCTGCGCCTGTTCGCTCGAGTGACGGGCGTGACACCGCATCAGTACCTGGTGCGTGCCCGTCTGCGGCGGGCCGCGAAGCTGCTGGCGCAGGGCGCGTTTCCGGTCGGCGCCATCGCCTACGAGGTGGGCTTCGGCGATCTCTCCAACTTTGTGCGCACCTTCCACCGCGCCGCGGGGCGCACCCCGCGGGACTTCCGCCGCGCGGCCACGCGCAGGCCACCGCACGCCACCGCGCCGGGCGCAACTTTCTCCAAGTCAGGCGCGGCGCCGCCGAGGTAGTGTGCGGCCTCGAGCGGCAGCGCGTGTGCCCTGCCGCCACAGGCCGAGGAGGTTGTCATGTTCGATCACATCGGGCTCAAGGTTAAGGATCTCGACGCCAGCGTGCGCTTTTACACCGCGGCGCTCGGACCGCTCGGCTACGAAGTCACCTCGCAGGACGAGACGGTGGTGGGGCTCGGCGACAAAGGCGGCTCCTCGCTGTGGCTGTACGCGGACGCGAAGCTGGCGCATTCCCTCCTGCACCTGGCGTTCCGGGCGGGCGCGCGCGGCGCCGTGGATACCTTCTACCGGGAAGGCCTGAAGGCGAGCGGTCGCGACAACGGTCCGCCCGGGCTGCGCAAGGACTACAGCCCGACCTACTACGCGGCGTTCCTGTTCGACCCGGACGGCAACAACGTCGAAGCCGTGTGCCTCAAATAAGAGCGGCTGCCATGGCCACCATCCGTAAGGAGCTGACACTTGACGCCTCACCCGCGCAGGTATGGGACGTGATTCGGGATGTGGGCGCCATTCATCGGCGCCTTGCTCCCGGTTTCGTGACCGACACGCGCCTCGAGGAAGGCGCGCGGGTCGTGACGTTCGCGAACGGTGTGGTGGCACGCGAGCTGATCGTGAGCGTGGAAGAGGACGTGCAGCGCCTGGTGTGGTCGGTGGTCGGCAGCCGGGCCACGCATCACAACTCCTCGTTCCAGGTGTTCCCGGGCGCCGGGGGCGGCACACGGCTCGTGT
>DASQRV010000148.1:0-8176 GCA_035642735.1 Steroidobacteraceae bacterium | reverse complement strand
GCTAGCGGGCGCAGGCGCAGCCGCGGGCTTCGCCGCTGCCGAGGCGCCCGCTCCCGCCCCATCGGTCTCGAGCACTATGAGTTCGGCACCCACCGGGACCATGTCTCCGGGTGCGCCGGTGGTCGAGACCACGCGGCCGCTCACCGGTGCGGGCACCTCGACGGCGGCCTTCTCGGTCATGACCTCGACGACCACGTCGTCTTCCGCGACCACATCACCGGGCTTCACGCGCCAGCCGACGATCTCCGCCTCGACCGTACCCTCGCCGAGATCCGGCAGCTTGAAGACGTAGCGGCTCATCGTGCCTCCATGACCTCTTTGATGGCCGCGGCGACGCGCGCCTGCCCGGGGAAGTACTCCCACTCGAATGCATGCGGGTAGGGCGTATCCCAGCCGGCGACGCGCTTCACCGGTGCCTCGAGGTTCCAGAAGCACTGCTCCTGCACGGTCGCGACGAGCTCCGCGCCGTAGCCGGAAAAACGTGTGGCCTCGTGCACGACCACGCAGCGGCCCGTCCTGCACACCGAAGTGCACAGCGTGTCGGTGTCGAGCGGCGACATGGTGCGCACATCGATGATCTCCGCATCGACGCCGGTCGTGCGCACGGCGGCCTCGGCCACGTGCACCATCGTGCCGTAAGTGAGAATCGTGAGGTCCTGACCCTCGCGCACCACCTCGGCGCGGCCGATCGGTACCGCGTAGTGGCCGTCGGGAACCTCGCCACGCGGGTGCGCACTCCAGGGCACGGCCGGCTTGTGGGGATCACCGTCGAAGGGGCCGTTGTAGAGGCGCTTGGGCTCGAAGAACACCACCGGGTCCTCGCCCTCGATCGCGCTGATCAGCAGTCCCTTGGCATCGTACGGGTTGGAGGGCATCACCACCTTGATGCCGCACACGTGCGCGAAGATCGCCTCCGGGCTCTGCGAGTGGGTCTGGCCGCCGCGGATGCCGCCGCCGCAGGGGGTGCGGATGATGACCGGCACCTGGAAGGTGCTCGCCGAGCGGTAGCGGATGCGCGCCAGCTCGCTCACCACCTGGTCGAAGCCCGGGTAGATGTAGTCGGCGAACTGAATCTCGGCGACCGGCTTCAGTCCGTTGACGCCCATGCCGATGGCGGTCGCGATGATGCCGCCCTCGGCGATCGGCGTGTCGAGCACGCGATGCTCGCCGTACTTGCGCTGCAGCCCATCGGTGACCCGGAACACGCCGCCGAAGTAACCGACGTCCTCGCCGAGGATCACGACGCGCGCATCGCGGCCGAGCATCACGTCCATCGCAGAATTGAGCGCCTGCACCATGTTCATGCGCGGCACGGCTCAGCCCCCATGTGCGACCGGCGGCTTCTCGTGCTCCCCATCCGCCGGCGCGGCCCCGGCCGCGGCGCGCTGCGCGCTCAGCAGGGCGCGCATCTCTTCGCGCTCGTGCTGCAGATTCGGCGGCACGTCGCGGAAGACATCCTCGAACATGGTGAGCGGGTCGAGGAACGGGCCGTGCGTGAGGGTGCCGTACGTCTCGGCTTTCTTCCAACAGGCCGTCACCTGCGCCTCCAGCTCCTTGTGCAGCTGTGCGTGGCGCTCCTCGGACCACTCCCCGAGCGCTATCAGGTGCTGCTTGAGGCGTGTGACCGGATCCCCGAGCGGCCAGGCGCGCCATTCCTCCTTGGGGCGATAGCGCGAGGGATCATCACTCGTCGAGTGCGCCGCGGCGCGATAGGTCACGTGCTCGATGAGGGTCGGCCCCGCACTCTGCCGGGCGCGCTGAGCCGCCCACTGGGTCACCGCGTAGACGGCGAGGAAGTCGTTGCCGTCGACGCGGATGCCCGGAATGCCGTAGCCCGGGCCGCGCTGCGCGAAGGTGCGGCGCTCGCCGCCGGCGAATCCCTGGAAAGTCGAGATCGCCCACTGGTTGTTGACCAGGTTCAGGATCACCGGCGCCTGGTAGACGGCGGCAAAGGTCATCGCATAATGAAAATCCGCCTCGGCGCTCGAGCCCTCGCCGATCCAGCTCGCCGCGATGTGGTCCTCGCCCTTGATCGCGGCGGCCATGGCCCAGCCGACCGCCTGCGGGAACTGCGTCGCGAGGTTGCCGGAGATGGAGAAAATATTGCCCTCGCCCCAGTGGTACATGATCGGCATCTGCCGGCCCTTGCACATGTCGCGAGTGTTGGAGAGGCACTGGCACATGAGATCGACCAAGTTGCGCCCGCGCACCACCTGCAGGCCCTGCTGGCGATATGAGGGGAACAACATGTCGCCCGGCTGCAACGCCATGCCGGCGGCGACCGCGACGGCCTCCTCGCCGGTCGATTTGATGTAGAAGGAGATCCGGCCCTGACGCTGGATCTTCTGCATGCGATCGTCGAAGAGCCGCGTCAGCAGCATGTGGCGCAGCGCCACCTGCAGCTCCGGTGCCTCGAGATGCGGATTCCACGGGCCGACCGCGCGGTGCTCGTCATCGAGCACGCGCACCAGCTCGAGCGAGAGGTTCTCGATGTCACGGGCGCTCGCGGTCACATCGGGTTGATAGACCGCCCCGGCCGGCGAGAGCAGCAGGTAACTGAAGTCAGGTTCCTGCCCCGGCCGCGCCGGCGGCTCGGGGACGTGCAAGCGCGACCGAGGGGCCATGAGGATTCCGTTCTATGTGTTACGGTTACGAGAGCCCGTGCGGCCTCGACAGGATTGTAGTCGCCTCATCCCCGTAACACTACGATGAAGCCCAGACGCACTTACCGGGGCGTGGTGCTGAGGAACGCACCGCCAGCCGTGCGCCCCCGCGCGCCGGCAGCGGCGCCCGCAACCGCCGCTGCGCGTGTGCGCGTCGGCCGGGAAGTTGCCGGGCGGGGCGGCAAAGGCGTGACCGTGGTGAGCGGACTGACGTTGGATGCGGAGCAGCTCGAGGAGCTCGCCGCACGCTTGAAGCGCTTGTGCGGGGCCGGCGGTGCCGTGAAGAACGGGCGCATCGAGATCCAGGGCGAGCACCGCGACCGGCTGGTCACCGAGCTGTGCCGGCTCGGCTTCGAGGCGAAGCGCGCGGGAGGCTGAAGCCT
Organism: Steroidobacteraceae bacterium; assembly: GCA_035642735.1. Taxonomy (GTDB): domain Bacteria; phylum Pseudomonadota; class Gammaproteobacteria; order Steroidobacterales; family Steroidobacteraceae; genus 13-2-20CM-66-19. The sequence goes on along the minus strand of DASQRV010000148.1, from coordinate 5,130 downwards.
CGGCCCGGACCTGCCGCGCTGTCGCCAACGGCGGCCAAGTGGCTTCGGCGAGCGAATATTGCTATAGAGTGACGGTGGCACCGACCTGGGGACAGAAGATGAACTATAAGCCTGCTGACCCGCCCCGGGGACGGGGCGGTAACGTGCTGCTGTTCGCACGTAATTTCTTCCGCCATCCGCGCATGCTCGGTTCGATCGTGCCGAGCTCGCGTTTTCTCATAAAACAGCTCCTCGAGCCGATCAACTTCGGCCGCGCCCGCGTGATCGTCGAGTACGGGCCGGGCGTCGGGGTCATCACGGCGGAGCTCCTGCGGCACATGCGCCCCGGCGCGGTGCTCATCGCCATCGAGATGAATCCCGACTTCGTCAGCTACCTGCGCGGCGCATTCACCGACAAGCGTCTGCAGGTGATCGAGGGGTCGGCGGAGTCGGTCGATGAGATCCTGCGTCGTTTCGGCTATCAGCGCGCCGATTACATCATCTCGGGCATTCCCTTCAGCACTATCCCGGCACCATCGCGCGAGCGCATCCTGAAGAAGACCCACGACATGCTCGAGCCCGGCGGCGCCTTTCTCGTGTACCAGTTCTCCCCGCGCGTGCTGAGCGACCTGCGGCGCATCTTCGGCTACGTCGGGCGCCGGTTCGAGCCACTGAACGTCCTGCCTGCGTTTCTGTTCATCTGCCAGCCCGGGACGGCCTGAGGAATTGCGGGGGCGGGAGCGGCGGCGCGCGGCTGCGCCGCGGTGGTGCCGTTGACAGCGGCGCGAGCCCGCGGAGATGCTTCCCGGCATGGCAGACACACTCTGGATTGGCACGCGCAAGGGCCTGTTCTCGTTGCGCGCGCACCAAGGTCGCCGCGGCTGGAAGCTCGCCGGCCCGCAGTTCCTGGGTCACATCATCCACCACGTCGTGCAGGATCCGCGCGAGCCGCGCGTGCTGCTGGTCGCGGCCCGGACCGGACACCTGGGACCGACGGTGATGCGCTCGACCGACGGCGGCCGCAGCTGGCGTGAAGCAGCCGCGCCACCCGCGTTCCGCAAGGCCAGCGACGGCGAGCAGGCACGCGCGGTCGAGCGGGTCTTCTGGCTGACACCCGGACATCGCAACGAGAGCGGCAGCTGGTACGCGGGCAGTTCCCCGGCGGGCCTGTTCCGCTCCGCGAACGGCGGCGACCGCTGGGAACCGGTGGCGGGCTTCAATGATCACCCGATGCGTCCGCAGTGGGCGGCGCACGCGACTCCGGATGGGGAGTTCCTGCACTCGATACTCATCGACCCGCGCGATCCGCGCCACCTGTACATCGCGATCTCGATCGGCGGCGTTTTCGAGTCGACCGACGGCGGGACCAACTGGACACCGCTCAATGAGGGCTGTGCCGGCGACTTCATGCCGGATCCCGAGGTACCGTTCGGTCACGATCCGCACTGCGTCGTGCAGCATCCGCTGAAGCCCGATCGGCTCTACCAGCAGAATCACTGCGGCATCTATCGCCTCGACCGGCCAGGGCGTCGCTGGCAACGCATCGGCAAGGCGATGCCGAAGAAGGTGGGGGATGTCGGGTTTCCGATCGTGCTGCACCCCCTCAACGCCGACCGCGCGTGGGTGCTGCCCATGGACGGGCGCACGGTCTGGCCGCGCACCTCCATCGACGGGCGGCCCGCGGTCTACGCGACCGCCGACGCCGGCGCAACGTGGCAGCGCCAAGATCGTGGTCTGCCCCGGTCCCAGGCCTGGTTCACGGTGCTGCGGCAGGCCATGTGCATCGACGCCCACGCGCGCACGGGGGTGTATTTCGGCACCACAGCCGGCGAAGTATGGGCGAGCAGCAATGGCGGAGAGAGCTGGCGCTGCCTCGTCCGCCACTTGCCGGAGATCTACTCGGTGACTCACGCCGCCTAGGGACCCATGGCCTGCACGGTGCGCATCGCAAGTCCGCTCCGCTCCTACACCGCCGGCGCCGCGACGCTCACGGCCCGCGGCAGCACGCTCGCCGAGGTGCTGGGCTCGCTCGAGCAGTGCTGTCCGGGCATCCGCTTCCTCATGATCGACGAGCAGGACCGCATCCGCCCGCACATGCGACTGTTCGTCAACTCGAACGAGGCACACGAGCTGTCGGCGAAAGTGGCGGACGGTGATACGGTGCACGTCATCTGTGCACTCTCCGGAGGCTGACCATGAGCCTGACGACAGCTGAGCGCGAGCGCTACCGGCGTCACCTGGCGCTCAGCGAGTTTGGCGAGGCGGGACAGGAGAAGCTCAAGACCGCGCGCGTGCTGATCGTCGGTGCGGGCGGGCTCGGGTCGCCCGCCGCGTTATATCTGGCAGCCGCCGGTTGCGGCACGCTCGGCCTCCTCGACTGCGACCGCGTCGATCTCTCCAACCTCCAGCGTCAGGTGCTGTTCGACAGCACGCGCCTCGAACAACCGAAGGCCGAGGCCGGGCGCGAGCGGCTCGCGGCGCTGAATCCGGACATACGCATCATCGCCCACGCGATCGAGCTGCGCGCCGCGAACGTGCGCGAGGTGTTCGGGCAGTACGACCTGGTGCTCGATGGCACCGACCGGCTCGCCACGCGATACCTCATCAACGACGCGTGCGTGATCCTGCGCCGGCCGCTGGTGTCGGCAGCCATCCACCGCTTCGAGGGTCATCTGATGACCTACGTGCCGCAACGCGGGCCGTGCTATCGCTGCGTGTTCCCGCGGGCGGTCGATGGCATGGTGGCCAACTGCGCCGAGGCCGGGGTGCTCGGTGTGCTGCCGGGCGTGCTCGGCACGCTGCAGGCGACCGAGGCCATCAAGCTCATCACGGGGATCGGCGAGCCGCTGCTCGGAAAGCTGCTCACCTACGATGCGCTCGAGATGCGCTTCGCGGAGTTTCGGGTCACACGCCGGCGCGACTGCGCGGTGTGCGGCGATACACCCACCATCACGGAGCCGGAAGATATGCCAAGACATGCCGCGACCCCCGAAGGCGTCCGCCGGCTCACCGCCGCGGCGCTGCACGAGCTGCTGCAGCGCGGAGAGAAGCCGCTGCTCGTCGATGTGCGCGAGGATGCGGAATGGGCTGCGGGACATCTGCCGGGAGCGCTGCACATTCCGCTCGGGGAGCTGCCGCAGCGCCTGTCGGAGATTGCCTCGCAGGCGGATCCGGTGTTCATGTGCCGCAGCGGCGGACGCAGCATGGCAGCCTGTCAGCTGGCGCTGCGCGCCAACATCCGCTCTCCGGCAAACCTCGAGGGAGGTCTGCTCGCGTGGGCGGGCACCGTCGACCCCTCCCTGCGCGTTCTCTAGTGATGCGACGTGATCGGTCGGGGGGACGAGCGGCAGTCTTTCTGACATGAGCGGCACCAGGACAATTGCCGTTGCGGTGGCCGGGCTTTGCCTGCTGCCCGCGACTCTATCGAGCCAGGAACAGGCGCCGGCGGTTCCCACCTACACGAGCGACGGCGGGCTGAAGTCTCCCGAGCACTACCGCGAATGGGTGTACCTGAGCACCGGATTCGACATGAGCTATCGCCCGGCGAAACGCATGGGGCACCACATGTTCGACAACGTGTTCGTCGATCCCGAGAGCTACCGGCTGTTCCTGAAGACCGGCACCTGGCCGGACAAGACGATGCTGGTTCTGGAAGTACGCGCCGCGCGCGACCGCGGATCCATCAATCGCACCGGCAACTATCAGGACGTCGAGCTCATCGGTCTCGAAGCGCACCTCAAAGATGAAAAGCGATTTCCCGACAAGTGGGCATTCTTCGAGTTTGACGGCGAGCCGGTCGGCAAACTGGTTCCGCGCACAGCGGACTGCTACTCCTGTCATGCAGCCCACGGAGCGGTCGATACAACTTTCGTTCAGTTCTACCCGACGCTGCTGCCGCTCGCGACGAGCAAGGGGACGCTGGCACGCTCGTACCTGGCCGGAGAGGCCGTCGGCAACCCCGGCACGACTCGCCCCAAAGGGCAGCATTGAAGCGCAGGGATTCCGTCGCCGTCCTCAGGCGTCGGGGTTGCAGCGCGACTTGGCGAACGACAGCGCGGGCTCTGCCGCGGGCGGTTGCACCCGGCTCTTGAGCCGCGTGAACGCCGCGCCCGGCTCGTCGACGAACTCGAACAGCTGCAGGTCCTCCGCCGCTGTGTATTCAGTTCTTGTCACCCGAGGGCTGTGGAAACCCGATGCGACTGACCAGGTCGCGGAAACGCGGTGAGGAACGAATGGAGTCCAGTTCAGGGGCGGTACGCAGGAACAGTATGGCGTGTAAGTGTTTGTTGTAGCCCACTTCGAGGGCGGTCACGGCACGAGCTTCGTCGGTAAGCAGGGCATAACAGTGCGCGGCATCCGCTGGGTCGTCTGCATGTTCCAGGATTTGGGCCGCCTTCAACAAATAGCCTTTGTACCCCGAGCGTCTGTACGCCTCGTCGAGCGCGGTGACGTTCGGATCCTTACCCAAGCTCAGCGCCTTCTGGCGCGCGGCGAATGCCTCGGCAAACATTTTCTTCTGTTCGTATACATCAGCGATGGCCCAGTAAAACTCGGCGTTTTCGGGAAACATCTCCGAGCCTCGCCGGTTCTGACGCAGCGCATCGTCGTACCGCCGGGCATGGTAAAGCACTTGTCCCAGCCAAAAAGTGATACTCGGGGATAGCGGGTCAAGGTCCTGGGCGCGTTCGATTTCCTTCATTGCTTCATCGAGCCGCCCCATCGCCACCAGGTAAAACGAATACGACCGATGCGCGGTGGCGTAGTTAGGATTGAGTGTGGCGGCTCGTTTGTACTCGGCTTCGGCACCGGACCAGTCCCAATCGTTCAGGAACTTGATGTTCGCGAGCGATGTGTGGACTTCTGCAAGCGAAGGGTCAAGTCGCAGGGCTTCGTCGGCAGCTTCCCCAGCCTTGAGATAGGCTTCTTTTAGTGGGAGTCCGCCGCTCGCACCCAGCTGGAGGAAGGAGTCCGCGAGGCCGGCATAGGCAAGCGAGTAGCTGGGATCTTTAGCGATGGCTTTCTGGAAGTATTCGAGACCTTTCCAGGCACCTTCCGTGGTAAGCGAACTCAACCAGTACCGGCCCCTCAAATAGGCGTCATACGCCTCGGGATCGACGGCAGGAACCTGTATGAGCAGATTGCGCTGTTTGG
>DASQRV010000147.1:0-2469 GCA_035642735.1 Steroidobacteraceae bacterium | reverse complement strand
GGAAGCTGCGCACGGTCATCGACAGCATGCCGGTCTTCGGCTGCAGCAGACGCCCCGTGCGGCTGCGGCTGCCCTCGATGAAGTACTCGGTGGCGTGCCCCCGGCCCATGATCGCGGCCAGGTACTTCATGAACACGACCGAATAGAGCTTGTTGCCGGCGAAGCTGCGGCGCAGGAAGAAGGCGCCGCCCTTGCGCAGGAAGCGGCCGACCACCGGCAGATTGAGATTGATGCCGGCCGCGGTGTGCGGCACTGCGTAGCCGTGCACGTAGATGGCGTACGGGAGCAGCAGGTAATCCATGTGGCTGCGGTGACAGGGGACGTAGATGATCTCGTTCCCTTCGGCGACCGCGGCGAGGGTCTCGGCGTGCCCGAACACCACTCCGTCGTACAGCCGGTTCCACAGCCAGCGCAGCGCATGCTCCATCAGGCGTACGAAGGCGTGCGAGTAATTGGCGGCGATCTCCCAGGCGTAAGCGCGGGCGCGCTGCAGCGCCTTGTACCGGTCCAGACGCCGCTCGCGCATCTCCTGTGCGACCGCGGCGCGCACCGCGCGGGTACGCAGCACGCGGTTGACGATGGTGCGGCGGTGCGAGAGGTCCGGGCCGATCCGGGCGGCGCGTCGCCGGGCGTACAGCGCGCGCAGCGTCCGCGCCACGCGCCGGCCGCGCACGGCGCTGCCGAGCTCCTCACCGAGCAGCGCACGCAGCGAGAGCGGCTCATCGAGCTCGAGCAGGGTGTCGCGACCGTTGATGAGCACCTGCATGAACTTCCGCGCACGGCTCACGGCACCGAAGTTCTCCGCGAGCAGCAGCCGCAGCCACGAGGCTTCCTTGTGCGGTGCGCGCCCCCAGTACACCGCGGCCGGCACCAGCTCGAAATCCACCTCCGGGTCGGCGCGCAGCGCGGCGATCATCAGCGCGAGCTGCCGCGGCGGTCGCCGGTCGAGCCGCCGCCCGAGGAGGCCACGCGGCTGCGTGAGCCAGAAATAAGAGCGCAGATCGTGTGTGCCGCCGCCGAGGCGCCTTCCCGGTCGCGGGATCCGCAACGCCATGCAGGCCTGCTGCAGCACGGCGAGATCGGTGCTGCTGCGCTGCTCGAGCACGTAGCACAGTGGCCGCGGGCGCCCGCGCAGCTGCAACGCGGCATCCTCCGGCAGGACCTTGAATCGCACCCAGAGTGCCAGCACCCGCCGCCACAGCCAGTTCATGCCGGATATCATGAGTCCACGCACCGCGCGGGCTTTGCGGCATGGTGGCAATGGGAACGTTCACCGGCAAGACAGTGCTGATCACCGGTGCCTCCGAGGGCATCGGCCGCGCGCTGGCGCTGGCACTCGCGGCCGAGCGCGCGCAGCTGGCGCTCAACGCCCGCGACGAAGTGCGACTCGCCGAGGCGGTGCGCGAGTGCGCGGCGCGCGGCGCCGAAGCGCTCGCGCTGCCCGCGGATGTCTCGCGGCAGGAGGACTGTGCCGCCATGGTGGCGCGGGCCGTGGCCCGCTTTGGCAGGCTCGACGTGCTCATCAACAATGCCGGCGTCACGATGTGGTCGCGCTTCGACGCGCTGAGCGATCTTTCCGTGTTCACGCGGCTGCTCGCGACCAACTATCTGGGTGCGGTGTATGCCACCGCCGCGGCCCTGCCGGCGCTCAAAGCGGCAGGCGGTCTGATCGTGGCGGTCGCGAGCGTCGCGGGCCTCACCGGCGTTCCGGAACGCAGCGGCTATGCCGCCAGCAAGCACGCCATGGTCGGCTTCTTCGAGTCGCTGCGCATCGAGCTCACCGGCAGCGGCGTCGATGTCACGATCGTCGCGCCGGACTTCGTGGCGAGTGAGAGTCACCGCCGCGCCGTCGGCCCCGATGGCCGGCCGCTCGGCATTTCCCCCATGCAGGAGTCGCACATCATGAGCGCGGCGGAGTGTGCGCGACTCATCCTCGGGGCGATGCGGCGGCGCGATCGGCTGCTGATCACCTCCGCACGCGGGCGGCTCGGCCGCTGGGCACGCCTCATCGCACCGACGCTCACGGATCGCGTCGCGGCGCGCGCGATCCGTGAGCGCCGCTGACAGCTATTCGAACGCGACCGCGGGCAGATCGAGGGCAATGAGGAAGTACTCGAACCGGTACTGGATCACGCGCACCTGGTTCTGCAGGCGGTGATCCCCTTCCACCAGGTGCAGCGCACAGCGATAGGCGTGAGCAAAGCGCACGCTGTGCTCGTAGGGCACCACCTCGTCGCGCCAGCCGTGCACGACCGCCGCCGGGCAATCGAGGACGCCGCTGCGCAGCTCCGGCAGCCCCTCCATGTAGAGGGCCGGCGCCATGAGGAAGACGCCGCGGGCATGCAGGAGCGACGCCGAGGCGACCGCGACATAGCCGCCGAGGCTCGAGCCGACGAGCACCAGATCGCCGGTGAGCTCCTTGCAGAACTCCACCAGTCGCGCGACCCGCGCCCGTGGGTCATCGATCCC
>DASQRV010000146.1:0-2289 GCA_035642735.1 Steroidobacteraceae bacterium | reverse complement strand
CTCCACTGCCCGGGCGTGCATCCACGGCTCGCGCAGCTGGTGCCGATATTCGGCCGGGCACTGCTCGAGCAGCGCGACGATCCGAGCTGGCGGGACCACGCCGACGATGACGATCCGCAATATGCCGGCGGGCTGCGCCGCGGTGCACAGTCATGGACCATGGACGGCCGGCCCGTCGGGGTGCTGTTGCCGAAACTCACGGAAGAGGAACGCAAGACCGGGCACTTCTACCTCACCTGCCTGCCCTCGATGTTCCTCGCGGCGCACATCGACTACGTGCGCGTCGTCAGCCTTCGGCCGCTCGGTCCCGAGCTCACCGAGTTGAGCATCGAGTTCCTGTTCCTGCCCGAGACGCTCGCGGATCGTTCGCGCGACATCCGCAGCGCCATCGAATTCACCGACATCGTGATGAGCGAGGATGCCGCGATCTGCGAGCTGAACCAGCGCGGGCTGCACGCCCTGCCCCACACCGCCGGCGTCCTGATGCCCGAAGAGTACGCCGTGCGGCAGTTTCAGGACTGGGTGCGCACGCAGCTGAGCCGGACGTAACCGGCGTCCCTCGTGGCGGGCGGCCGGGCGCGGCCCGCCACCGCCGGTTTCACTGCAACTCGCTGAGGATCCACTCCACGAAGCGCCGCGCGTGCTCCTCCATCGGCGTGTAGGGTCCCGGCTCGTAGAACCGCGAGTTCACCCCCTGCTGGTTCAGCTCGATGATGCGTTTGTCGGCGAGGCTCGTGACCTTCCACAGCCACGTGAGCCGCTCGAGGTCATAGTCGACGCCCGCACGGGCATCCTCGCGCACCAGCCAGATCACCTCCATGTCGGTGCTCTGCACGGTGTTGGGAATAAACCGGTAGATGAGCCCGTGATCGGGATAGGCGAGGAAATCGCTGGTGAGTCCGACGTCGAAGAAGGTGACACCGCCGTCATAGTCCGGGAATTGCCCCATGAGCGGTGCGAGCGGCCGCCCGTCCTCACTGCCGGTCACGGCACCTTCGCTGAGCGCGGAGCGCGCGCTGCCAGCCGCCTCCTCGCCGCGCCGGGCGTTCAGACCCCAGTAGTCGACTTCCTCGATCGCAACACCGAGCGCGCCAGCGCGCTGTCGCACGCGCTCATCGGCTGCACGATTGAGCGGCGCCGGCCGCGCATACAGGTGGAAGCGCGAGTACTCCTCGTGCGCCGGGCCGCAGTGATAGCACTCCATGTAGTTCTCGACCGCCAGCTTCCAGTTGGCCCGCACCGGGTAGGTTTCACGGTGTGCCACCTTCGCCTGTGCCCAGCCGTAGAGACGTGCCGATCCTGCCAGCGCCGCTTCGACGTGCTCGAGACCGAGCGGCGTATCGGCGAAGGACACGAAGATCAGGCCTTCGAGCAGCCGCGTATGCACGCTCTTCAGCCCGTGACTCGCCCGATCGAAGTCATCCGGCATGTGGCGCGCCGCGCGCAACCGCCCGTCGAGCCCGTAGCTCCAGGCGTGGTACGGGCAGACGAAGACGCCTCCGCGGGCGTGCCCGGATCCCTGGGTGCAGACCCGCGCGCCGCGATGACGACAGACATTCAGCAGCGCACGCACCTCGCGGTCCTGTCCGCGAACCACGAGGAGCGGCTCGCCGCACAGGGTGGTGGTGAAGAAATCGCCGGGCTCGCGCACCTGGCTGTGGTGGCCGACGCAATGCCAGTGTCGCAGGATCAGCTGCCGAACCTCGCGCTCGAAAAGCTCTGCGTCGCAGTAGAACTCGCGGCTGAGCGCGTAACCCGAGCGCTGAGCGCCAACCGCCTGAGCGCAGCGGTGCGCGCTCGCCGCGGAGACCGGCTCGGTCGCGCTCGTCGCATGCGGCAGCGCGGACATCAGTGCCCCGAGCCCACGTGCCAGTTGGCGTTGATGCCGATGGTACGCGGCCGGTAGGTGTAGTCGTTCTCCTGCACCGTCGGCGCGCCGGTCGGCTGGCCCAGCGCATAGTTCGTCACCCGTGCCGAGCCGAAGAGGTTATCGACGAACAGCGAGATCTGCCATTCGCCGAAGTACATGCCCGCGCGGACGGTCGTGAAGCTGGTCGAGGGCAAGGTGTAGGTGAATGGGTTGTAGGTGGCCGCGTTGCGCGGATCCTGCAAGTAGGACAACCACGGGTTACGACTCTGATAGGTCCAGTCCGCACGCGCGAAGGCATCGTGTTCCGCGAGACGGAAGCTGTATTCCGCGCCGAGCGCCACCGTGAACGGTGGATTGGTGCCTGGCGCGTAGTCGATCGCGGCCTGCCCGGAGATCGCATTGCCGTTGCTGGCCTTGCA
>DASQRV010000145.1:0-6863 GCA_035642735.1 Steroidobacteraceae bacterium | reverse complement strand
CCGCATGCTGACCGCGTGCTCGATGACGCGGCCGGACCCGCCGATGCGTGGCTCTCCCCGCCGCCGCCGAATCGCGCGCACACCCAGATACAATTCGGGCGCGAAGCGGCGGTTGAGGCGCACCTCCTCGTGACACAGTCGCCGCCGCTGCGAGCCACGGCGCAGGTCGATGAAGGGGTACTGCACCGGGCGTTTGATCTTGTAGGCAAACCTCCCGGTCAACAGTACCCAGGAGATGTGCGTCTCGATGAGATCGACTGCCCGCACCGGGTGCGGGTAGGCTCGCGGATAAAGGAGGGCGTGCAGGTGATCCGGAAAGGAGCTCATCGCGCGGTGCACGTCAAGAGTGCCGCCGACCGATCATGCCACAGGCCGAGGCTGCTTCGGCCGAGGTCATTCGCCGTCCATGATGACCCCTGACGAGCCGGCACGACTCCTGCGAAACTGGCGTGACGAGCTGGACAGTGCCGCCTTGTACGCCGCACTGGCGCAGATCGAGCGCGATCCGCAGCAGCGCGGCGTCTATCAGGAGCTCGAAAGCGCCGAGCGGCGGCATGCGGTGTTCTGGGAAGAGCGCATGCGTGCGGCCGGGCAGACCATTCCGCCATTTCACGCCGCGCTCCGCACCCGGATTCTCATTCAGCTAGCGCGCCGGCTGGGCATCGGCTTCGTCGTCCCGGGTGTCATCGTGCGCGAGATGAAAGACCGGGACGCCTACGCTGATCAGCAGGACGCACAGGCGGCCGGTCTCGCTCACGACGAGCAGCGCCATGCAGCGGCACTGCGCCGCAGGAGCGATGCCGGAGTCGGCAACAACCTGCGTGCGGCGGTGCTGGGTGCAAACGACGGGCTGTCGTCCAATTTTAGCCTCATGATGGGCGTCGTGGGAGGCGGCGCCTCGACCACAACCATCCTTCTCACCGGGGTCGCGGGCCTGGTGGCCGGCTCGTGCTCGATGGCGCTCGGGGAGTGGCTCTCCGTCACCAATGCCCATGAGCTCGCCGTGAGTCAGGCCGACAGGGCGATGGGGAAAGCAGCACCGGACGAGACCCAGCTGGGCGGGTCGTCGGCCGGCGATGCCGCGCGCGCCGCGCTTTTCTCCTTCGTGCTGTTTGCCCTCGGGGCGCTCGTGCCCTTGCTGCCGTTCGGTCTGCTGCCGGCGGCGCTGAGAATCGCGGGCACCATCGCGGCTTCGATCGCCGCCCTGTTCGTGCTGGGGCTCGCGACTTCTCTGTTCAACGCCCGTTCGCCGCTCTTTTCCGGGCTGCGGCAGGTGATGATCGGCAGCGCGGCAGCCGCCGTTACCTACGTGATAGGTCAGGCCTTCGACGCGCTCGCGCGCGGAGTTCACTGACACCTGGCGCCGCCGGCTGCCGGCGACCCGGCTAAAAGCGCTTGGCCGGGCCTCAATCCGAGGGTAGCCGCATCACGAAGCACGCCCCGCGCGGGGAATTGGCTCGGTAGCTCAACGTCCCGCCATGCGCCTCGGCAATCGTGCGGCTCATCGCGAGCCCCAGGCCGGTACCATGCTCCTTGGTGGTGAAGAACGGCTCGAACAGCCGTGGCGCGAGGGCGGCAGGGACGCCCGGGCCGTTGTCGCAAACATCGATCTCGATGTGCCGCTCGGGGATTACCCGGGTGCGTATGCGCACCTGTCTGGGAGTGGCGTCGCTGCCCATCAGGGCGTGCACGGCGTTCCATAACAGATTGAGCAGCGCCTGCTGGATCTGTCCGCCGTCGATGTTGAGCGGCGGGAGATCCGCGGCGAGGTCGAGCTCGTAGCGCACCTCGTAACGAGCCGCCTCGCTGCGCGCCAGCTCCGCGAGCTCACTCACCATCGCGTTGACGCTCACGGCTTCACGCTGCATATCGGGTCCGCGCGCCAGGCGGCGCAGCCGGCGAATGATCTCCGCCGCGCGCGCTGCCTGGCTGCCGATCTCCTGGAGCGCAGCACGCACCTCGCCGATGTCGGGAGCGCTGGTACCGAGCAACCGCTGGCAAGCCCAGGCGTAGTTGGTGATGGCCGCGAGCGGCTGGTTCACCTCGTGGGCGATCCCCGATGCGATCTCGCCGACCAGCGCCAGCCGCGACACCGGTATCAGCCGCTCCCGCAGCTCCTGTTGCTTCGCGAGCGCCTCACGCTCGGGCGTGAGGTCACGGATGAACCCGAGAAACTGCGGCGTGTTTCCCTCCGGCAGCACACCAACCGAGAGAAAGGTTGGAAAGGTGACACCCCCCTTGCGCTGCGCCATCACCTCGCGGCCGCGTCCGATGATGTGCGGCACGCCGCTCTCCAGATAGCGTGAGATGTGCCGGTCGTGCTGAGCCTGGTCGGCTTCGCCCATGAGGATGCCGACATTGCGACCGATGACTTCGGCGGCAGTGTAGCCGAAGAGCCGCTCGGCACTTCGATTGAACGCCTGGATCAGACCCCGATGGTCGATGAGGACGACCCCGTCCACCGCGGCATCGAGGATCGCCTGCAGAGCCTTCGCGCGGACGGTCGTTTTTTCCGGCACCGACCCCTCTGATCGTGGCCAACACCAACTTGAAGTCTGCCTAAAACCGTACCCAGGCTCCCTACGTATCTTCCGCAGTCGCGCAAGGCCGACCACCCGCGCAGTAATACCGACGGCATCACCCGGGCATCGGCCTGCGATGCCGGAAGCGGCCGGGCGCAGGCACCTCCGCCGCAGCGCCTTTGGCAGTCACAAAGACGTGCTAGCATGCCCAGCGCGGTGCCAGGATCGAGCGCATGTTCTGCTGCAGGAGGCGCTACTTGATGATTCGCGCACGTCGGCTCGCCGCAGCCACGCTCATCGCGGGCTGCACCGCCGTGATCACGGCTGCCGCGGGCAATCTCAGTTTCCTCGCGAACTCACCGGTCGCCTACTTCAATCCGGAAGACATGGCGCTCATGCGCGAGAACGCGAACAAGGTTCTCGATTCACCGGACGCGAACTCGCAGCAGTCGTGGTCGAATCCGAGAACCCGCGCCTCGGGAATGGCACAGGGGCGTGGACAGTTCACGGCGGCCAACGGCACGCCCTGCAGGCGTCTGCGCATCGTGAACAGGGCCAGGGGCCTCGAAAGCGATGCGACGTTCACGGTCTGCAAGAGTGCAGATGGCGACTGGATTTTCAACGCGGACGCAGCGCCCGCGCGGTGAGCGAGCATCGCGAGCGCCTCGATGCTGCATTGCACGATAGACCCGACGGCGAGGCGCGGCAGGCGCGGCGGCGGCGATTCGCCAACAACGCACTGCCAAGCAGCCGCTGCAGGTTCTTGCGCAAACTAGCGGGTTTTTGCTCAGGAATTAACGACCTAGTGATTTTTTCAATATAGGGATATAACTTCAGTTTTGCAGCGGCCAGCCGGCGGCCGCGAAAAAACAGAAACCGGATTGGGCGTCGGGGAGAACCTCCCTTGGTTCGCGGGAGACGTGCGATTGTGTGCGCACCAAGTCCCTGACGGACGAAAGGGCAGCACCGGGGACAGACGATGAGCCTCGTGACCACGTTGTGGTCCATGCAAGCGGCGGCGGCACTGACGCTGGCGGTGCTGTACGGGCTCGTATGGAGCATCGATCGCCGCAACCTCGCGAACCTCACCCTGTGCATCGTCGCAGTCGCGATGGCCGTGGCGGCGCGCGATGAAGTCCGGATGATGCATGCTGCGACCACCACCGAGTACGGTGAGTGGACACGCCTCATCTACCTGCCATTGTTCTTTGCACTCGTCGGCCAGATGTTCTTCGTGCATCTCTTTCTCGGCACCGGACGAGTCTGGCTTCTCTCGATCATCGTCGGCGCGCGGGTGGTGGTGCTGGCCGGTAATTTCCTGACCCATCCGACCTTCGCGTGGCGCGAGATCGTGGGTCTGCGTCAGGTGACGTTTCTTGGCGAGCAGGTATCGATCGCCGGCCCGATCGTGCTGCGCTCGTGGCACTGGCTGTCGCTCGCGAGCTACCTGCTGATCATCGTCTTCATAGCGGACGCGGCGCTGCGGGCGTGGCGTCGAGGCGGTGCCGAGGGGCGGCGCAAAGCTCTGGTCATCGCGGCCGGTGTGGGCATTCCACTGACCCTCACGGCCGTCTATTCGCAGGCGGTACTGCTCGGGGCATTGCCGCTGCCCTTCCTCGTCACACCGTCCTTCCTGATCACCATCGTCGTCATGGCCGTCGAGTTGAGTCGCGGCTTCATCCTCAACCGCCAGACGCGGCAGGAGCTCGAGGAGCTGCGTGCCGAGCTCGCGCGGGCGGGGCGTGTGACCGCGCTCGGGCAACTGGCGTCCGCCCTGGCCCACGAGCTCAGTCAGCCGCTCAGCGCGATACTGCGCAACGCCGAGGCAGCCGAGCTGCACCTGAACGGCCCTCACCCCGACCTCGATGAGCTGCGCGCGATCGTCACCGACATCCGCAAGGATGACCAGCGCGCCGGCGATGTCATCGAGCAGATGCGCAGTCTGATTAAGCGGCGCACCCTCCAGATGCATCCGCTGGCGCTCAACGAGGTGGTCGAGGATGTGATCTCGCTGGTGCACTCCGATGCCCTGGCGCGGCACGTGGCGCTCGACTACGTCATGACACCGGGGCTACCGCTGGTTTCCGGCGACCGGGTGCATCTCTCCCAGGTGCTGCTCAATCTCATCATCAACGGCATGGATGCGACACAGGCCTCGCCGGCCTACAACAAGCGCGTGGTGATCGAGGCACGCCCGCGCGAGGAGGGCAGGGTCGAGGTAGCGGTCACCGACTCCGGCCCGGGCCTGCCGGCCGCGGCCATCGCCAAGGTGTTCGATCCCTTCTACACCACCAAGTCCGGGGGTCTCGGCATGGGGTTGCCGATCTCGCGCACCATCATCGAGGCACACGGCGGGCGGCTGTGGGCCGAGCGCGCGCCGCAGGGGAGTGGGCTGACGTTCCGCTTCACCCTCGCGCAGGCGCAGGGCGCGGTGTCATGAGCGCCGCGGGGGTCGTGTACGTCGTCGATGACGACCCCTCGTTCCGCAGAGCCGTGACGCGCATGCTGACCGCCGCGGGACTGAGTGTGCAGAGCTACTCCTCCGGCCCGGAATTGCTCGCGCACCTCTCCGCTGACGCCGCGGCGGAAGAATCGGGCTGTGTGCTCGCGGACCTGTGCATGCCGGGGCTCGATGGCCTCGAGCTGCAGCAGGCGTGTACAGAGTTGGGCGTCGCGCTGCCCTTCGTGTTTCTCACCGGGCACGGCGATGTGCCGAGCGCGGTGTCCGCCATGCGCCACGGCGCGGTCGATTTCCTCGACAAGTGCGCTCCGCAGCAGGCACTCCTCAGCTCCCTCGAGCAGGCTCTCGAGCGCGATGCGAACGCGCGTGTGGCGCGCCTGAAGCGCGAACGGCTCGAGCAGCGTTTTGCCGCCCTCACCATGCGCGAGCGCGAGGTGCTCGAGCAGGTGGTGCAGGGCAGGATGAACAAGCAGATCGCCGCCGCGCTCGCCATTCACGAGCGCACCGTCAAGTTGCATCGCAACGCGATCACCACCAAGCTCGGGGTGCGCTCGGTCGCCGAGCTGACCACGCTCACGCGCGAGATCGGACTCTTCGAAGAGCCACGACAGTCCTGCCCCTAGGGGCAGTAGGCGCGCTTTCGGCGCGCTGCTAGCGTGCCCGGCGACGGTCATGGGCACGAAGAGCGTGGCAATTATCGATGATGATGCCAGCGCCAACCGGGCGCTCGGGCGCCTGTTGCGCGGTGCGGGGTTCGAGCCGAAAGGGTTCGAGTCGGCCGAGAGCTTTCTCGCCGATCCGTCGCGACCCTCCTTTGGCTGCCTGCTGGTGGACATCCAGCTCACCGGCATGTCCGGCCTCGAGCTGCAGCGTCAGCTGCGGGCCGAGGGCAGCCGCCTGCCCGTAATCTTCATCACCGCTCACGATGATCCCGCAGCCCGCGCCGAGGCAGAGCGGCGGGGTTGTACCGCCTTTTTCCGCAAAACCGATCCCGGTGCCTTGATCGTCGATGCGTTGCGCCGTGCGCTCGTCGCGAACGGGCCATCGTCATGAGGCGCCCGGTACCGCGGGGTTCGGGCTCGGGCGCGGTTCGCGCCGTCAGGAATTCTTCGCCGGAGGGAACAGTATGAGAATCGTTGCACCGTCTGCGCCGCTAATGGTGGCCGCCGTCTTCGCCCTGGGTACCTCGCACGTGGTGCGGGCCGAGCAAGCGACCCGCAACTTCGAGATCTACGGCTTCGCGATGGCGGACTGGATTCAGGACACCAAGCGTGTCGATCCCAACTGGCAGGACGCTTTCCGGCCCTCGAGGATCGCGGCTCCCGAAGGCGAGTTCGGTTCCAACGGGCAATCGAGTCTCAGCGTGAAGCAGAGCCGCTTCGGCGTGAAGGGCACCATGCCGACCGGTGATTCCACCCCGCCCATCAACTTCAAATTCGAGTTCGACATGTTCGGCGTCGGGGCGGATGCCGGCAAGACGACCATCCGGCTTCGGCACGCCTACGGCGAGTGGGGCCAGCTGCTCGCCGGACAGACCCACAGCCTGTTCATGGACATCGACGTATTCCCGAACGTGATCGACTACTGGGGTCCCCCCGGCATGGCGTTCTGGCGCAGCGCGCAGGTGCGCTGGACGGCGTACCGGACGGCCAACGATGCGTTGGCGTTCGCCATCGAGCGCAATGGCAACGATGTCGATGCCGGCAATCTCCGGCTCGTTCAGGGATTCGAGAACGCAACGGTCAACCCCGATCAGACGCTGCCGGACTTCACCCTTCAATACCGGCACGACGACAACTGGGGTCACGTCCAGGCCGCCGGCATCCTGCGCAAGGTGGGATTTGAGTACCAGGTCACCCCGGGCGAGCCGTTCCAGAAGG
>DASQRV010000144.1:0-5335 GCA_035642735.1 Steroidobacteraceae bacterium | reverse complement strand
GCGCCAGGTGCTCGAGCTGGTCGCGACCGGCATGCTGAACAAGCAGATCGCCGCCGAGCTCGGCGCGGCCGAGAAGACCATCAAGGTCCATCGTGGTCGTATCATGGAGAAGATGCAGGTCCGTACGGCGACCGCGCTGGTCGGGCTTCTGTCGCGCGCGGAGAGGCGCGTCCACCCTGCGCGCGGCTCACCCGCGGCCTGACGCGGGAGCCTCTACAACCCCTGGGGGAGCTTCACATCATGATAAAGGCTACAGGCGCCCGGTTGAGTCTCATCGCTCTCGCGGCCGTGATGCTGGCGGGCTGCGAGACCGGCCCGCAGGTACGCTCGGTCGCCGAGCCCGGCGCGAACCTCGCGAGCTACCGCACCTACTCGTTCGCGGCACAGCCGGGCACGAACCGCGGTGGCAACGTCACACCGCTCACCACTTTCTTCCAGACGGCGATCACGCGCGAGATGAATGCCCGTGGCTTTCAGCACGTCGAAAGCGGCGGCGACCTGCTGATCAATTTCAACGCGCGCGTCTCCGAGAAAGCCGACATTCAGTCGACACCCGGGCCCGGACCCTATTACGGCTACGGCTACTACGGCTATCGCGGCGGGATGTACGCGGGCCCCGAGGTGCAGACGGTGCGCTACAAGGTGGGCACCGCCAACATCGACGTGGTGGATGCCAAGCGCAAGGTGGTCGTGTGGGAAGGCATCGCGGAACAGGAGCTCACCGACCAGGTCATGCAGAACCCGCAGCCGGCCATCGACAACGTGGTGACCAAGATGTTCGCGCAGTTTCCGGGGCGCGCAGCGGGGGCCTGAGGACGCCGTGCAGGGCGTCGCTCAGGATACGAGCCAGGCGAGCGCCAGCCCCACGACGCTCGATGCCATGACCGCGGTGGCCGCCCAGCCGAGGGCGCGAAGCCCGGCCGGCAACTGCAGCGGCCCCATGACGCGCGCGCGCGTCGCCAGGTACATGACCGCGGCGAGCAGCGGCACCGCAATGACGCCATTCAGCACGGCGCTCCAGTAGAGCGCCCGAATCGGATTGAACGAGGTGAAGTTCAGCGCCGCGGCGAGCGCGGTCGCGAGCGCGGTCGTCGCGTAGAACCCGCGTGCGTGCCCGGGCGCGTAGCGCCGCCCGACACGCCACGACATCAGCTCCCCCACCGCGTAGGCGGCCGAGGTCGACAGTGCGGGCAGCGTCAGCAGCCCCGCGCCGATGATCCCGAGGGCGAACAGGACGAAAGTGAAGCGGCCACCCAGGGCGCGCAACGCTTCGGCCGCCTCGGCGGCGGTTTGAATCGTCTGCACCCCGTGGGCGTGCAGCGTGCTTGCCGCGGTGATTACGATAAACAGCGCCACCACGCCCGACAGCCCCATGCCGATGAGCGTGTCGAGGCGGATGCGTGCAAACTCCGGCGGCGCCTGTGCCACCGCGTCGAGCAACGCAGCGCCGCCGCGCTGGTGATGGCCGTCCTCGACCTCCTGTTGCGCCTGCCAGAACAACAGATAGGGACTGAGAGTGGTCCCGAGAGCCGCCAGCACCGCGAGCACGTACTGCGGGCTCGCCGCGAGCGGCGGCCACACCAATGCACGTGCCAACTCGCTCCAGGGCACATGGACTACGAAGGCGCACGCCACGTAGCTCAGCAACGACAGAGACAGCCACCGCAGCAGCCGCACGTAATGGGCGTAGCGGGCGAGCATCTCGAACAGCACCGCGGCGGCAGCGAGCAGCGCAACGTACAGCAGCGCCGGCGCGGCGAGCAGCAGACGCAGCACGGCACTCATCGCCCCGAGGTTTGCCGCAAGGTTGAACACGTTGGCAATCGACAGGAGTGCCACCAGCGCCGCGGCCAGCCACCGCGGAGTGTGGCGCCGCAGATTGCCGGCGATGCCGCAGCCGGTCACGCGCGCGATGCGCGCGCTGATCTCCTGGATCGCGACCAGCAGCGGGAAGCTGAAGGGCAGCGTCCACGCAAGTCCGAAGCCGAACTGCGCGCCGACCTGTGAGTAGGTGCCGACGCTGCTCGGATCGTTGTTGCAGGCGCCGGTGATGAGACCCGGACCCGGACGCAGCGCGGCGCGGCGCTCGTTTCTCATCCTCCCCGCTCACAGGTTTGGTTGCGCGATCGTGGAGTAGGATAGCAGGAGCCAACACGGAGGCCCCTATGCCGCGGCGATTGGCACGGCGAACTTTCCTGTCGATGACGGCACTCTCCGCGGCAGCGACGACGCGCTGGTCGCGCGCCGCGCTCGCAGCGCGCGGCGGGCGCGAGGCGGATCAGGCCGACCGCATCCGCGTGCGACCCTTCCCTCTGTCGGCGGTACGACTGCGCGCCGGCGCTGCGCTCGAGGCGCTCGAGGTCAATCGTCGCTACCTGATGGGTCTCGACACCGACCGGCTGCTGCACATGTTCCGCATCACGGCGGGCCTCCCGAGCACCGCGCAGCCGCTCGGCGGCTGGGAGGCACCCGATAACGAGTTGCGCGGACACTTCAGCGGACACTACCTGTCGGCCTGCGCGTTACTCGCGGCGCAGACCGGAGATGCCGCGATCCGCGGCCGCGGCACGCACCTGGCGGCGGAGCTCGCCCGCTGCCAGGCAGCCATCGGCACCGGCTATCTCAGCGCCTTCCCGGTCGACCTCTTCGACCGGTTGCGCGCCGGTCAGGCGGCGTGGGCGCCGTTCTACACCCTGCACAAGATCATGGCGGGACTGCTCGACACCTACACGCTGAGCGGCGACGCCCAGGCGCTCGACACCCTGCTCGGCATGGCGCGCTGGACCGAGCGCTGGGTGGAGCCGCTCGATGATGCTGAGATGGCGCGTGTGCTCGAGCGCGAATACGGCGGCATGAACGAGCTGCTGTACAACCTCGCGACGGTGACCGGCGAGCGGCGCTGGCGGCAGCTGGCACAACGCTTCGACCGCAAGCGCATCCTGGCACCGCTCGCGGCCGGTCGCGACGAGCTGCAGGGTCTCCACGTCAACACCACCATCCCCCAGATCATCGGCGCGGCGCGCGGCTACGAGCTCACGGGAGACGCCGGGCTGCGGCAGGCGGCCGAGACCTTCTGGCAGACCGTCACGCAGCGGCGCGCGTACTGCACCGGCGGCACCAGCAACGGCGAGAGCTGGAACGCGCCACCCGGGATACTGGCGCACGAGCTTTCCGGATACACCGAGGAATCCTGCGTCACCTACAACATGCAGAAGCTGACCCGGCTGCTGTACGGGTGGAGCGCCGACCCGCGCCTCGCCGACTACTACGAACGCACTCTCTACAACGGCATCTTCGGCGTACAGCACCCCGCCGACGGCGACAAGCTCTACTACCTGCCGCTCGAGAGCGGCTACTGGAAGCTCTTCGGCACACCGTTACACGACTTCTGGTGCTGCACCGGCAGCATGGCGGAATCCTTCGCCAAGCTCGGCGACAGCATCTACTTCCACGACGGGGCCGGCGTTTACGTCAACCTCTTCATCCCCTCCGAGCTCGATTGGACGGAACGCGGCCTGCGACTGGTGCTGGATACGCGCTTTCCACACGAGGACACGCTGCGGCTGACGGTGCACACGGCGCGCCCGCAGCGCATGGTGCTGCGCGTGCGCGTGCCGCAATGGACCGCCGGCGGCTCGGCGCAACTGAACGGGGCGGTGTTGCCGGGGCTTGCGGCCCCGGGCAGCTATTTCACGCTCGGGCGCCGTTGGCGCGATGGCGATGTGCTCGCCCTGCGCCTGCCGATGCAGCTGCACGCCGCGCCCATGCCGGACGATCCCTCGCTCCGGGCCGTGATGTACGGTCCGCTCGTGCTCGCCGGACGGCTGGGGCGCGCCGGCCTCGATGCGACTCATCTGCGCGCCGCGCCCACCGCGCCGCGCAGCGTTCCCGAGTACCCCTTGCCGCCGGTCTCCGCCCCGACCATCACCACAGCCGGGCTCGATCCGGCGAGCTGGCTGGAGCCGCTGGCGGGCCGCCCGCTCGCGTTTCGCACCACGGGTCAGACGCAGCCCGTGACGCTCGAGCCGCTGAATGCGATCTTCGATGAGCGCTACGCGGTGTACTGGAGAGTGCGGGAGCCTGCCGCTCAGCCGGCCGGCGTCTGATAGCGGGGATCGTGCGGAGCGCGTGCGAAGGTGCGCCGCACGAGCGGCTCGAAATACTCCAGGCGCTCGTGCGGGTAGTCGGGGTCGAACGAGCACTGGTCCCAGGCGGCACAGAAGTGCACGCAGGCCTCGTACCAGGGGTGCGCGCGCAGCCGGTCACGGGCGTGGCGATCGCCGCCCAGGTGGTGCACGTAGTAGTAGTTCTGAAACAGGCCGTGATGCTCGACGATCCACGCGACCTCGGGCCGCACGTACGGGCGCAGGATCGCCGCCGCCATTTCCGAGTGATTGTAGGGCGCGAGCTCATCGCCGATGTCGTGCAGCAGTGCCGCCACGATCATCTCTTCGTCGGCGCCCTCGCGCGCGGCGCGCGTCGCCGTCTGCAGCGAATGCTGCAGGCGCGTCACCGGATAGCCATAGAGCGAATGATCGAGCTTCTTCAGGCTCTCCAGCACCCGCTCGCCGAGGCCCTCGGCATAGCGGCGCTCGGACTCATCGAGCAGCAGGTAGTCCTCGCGCGTGCCGTCCTCCATGCGCCGAAAGCTCACGATGCGGCTCATGCGCTGCGTCTCACCTGTTCACTCCCCAAGCGGCGGCGCAGCACGCGCCACAGACTGCGCGGGCCGTCGACATCGATGTAGCATCCCTGCAGGTGCCGCAACCCCTCGGAGGGGTCGAAGCCGGTCCGGCCGTGCAACAGGCGGCAGTTGTCGAACATCACCAGCTCGCCCGCGCGCAGCAGGAAGCGGATCTCGAAATCGGCGGCGCGCAGCCGCCGGTCGAGCTCGCGCCGTGCGCGGAAGTACTTCTCGAGCACCTCCGGGGCCAACAGCGGCACGAAGTCCAGGCGTGGGCTGAAGTGAATGGCCTTCACGGCGCCTGTGACGTCGAGCTCGACCGGCGCGGCGCTCGCAGTGAGCTCGGTGTCGGCGTCGATATAACGGAAGCGCACCGGTGTGCGGCTCATGATCCCGAAGGCCTGCGGCTGCTCGCGGCGCAGTGCCTCGGCCACCGCAAAGCCATCGACGAGCGTCGACAGGCCGCCCGTCGTCTCGTTGGCCAGGCAGTGCAGCAGCTGAATCCCCGGGACGGGTGAGCGGTAGGGGTTGTCGGTGTGGGGATCGAGTGACAGCGAGGTGTAGGCGAGGTCGCTGGCATTCGGCGTCGAGCGCACGTCGAACAACGGCCCGAAGTTGGTTTCGCGCACGAACCCGAACATCGCTCCCACC
>DASQRV010000143.1:0-2588 GCA_035642735.1 Steroidobacteraceae bacterium | reverse complement strand
ACACGCCGCAACAGGGCCTGAATTCGACTCTCGTCATGAGCTACGTCGGCCGAGGCTACCTCGATGAGCAGAACGTGGCGCCGGTCGGTGGCTACACGAGACTCGATGCGACGCTCGGCTACGCATTCGGCCGTTACCAGCTGTCCCTCGAGGGGACCAATCTCACGAATCGGCGCCCGCCGGTAAGTGCCAGTGAATTCGGCAGCGAATCGTTCTATCTGCTGAACGCGCGTTCGCTGTGGGTGCGGTTCGCTTACCGCAGGCTCTGAAGCACCGCACGGATAGCGGCGACGATGCCCGGGTGCGATTTCCGCAGCCGCAGCGCACTCGTCAACTCGATCTGCACGCCGGCGCCGCGGCGGCCGCGGTTGCATATGTTGCGCGGGTGGACCGCGCGATAGGGATGGCCGGAGAGATGCGACTCGATGCCGACGGCCGCGATCGCGTCTGAAATCTGCCTCTTCAGGCCGAGGTCCAATCCCCCGAGCAGGGCTCGCGGCTCATTTCCGCGGCAGCCATGGATGGTGACGACATGGTCGCAGCCCGAGAGCAGCGCGAGGCAGCGCGGCTCATCGAAGCAGTGGCTCGTCAGATGGAGCGCAGCGTAGCTGCCCGACGCGCGCATGCCCTCGAAGAGATAAAGATTGAACTCTGAGCCCGCGACGGCGCGGGCGATCTCGGAGGTACCGGCTTCGATGGCTCCGCCGTGAGGTGCCAGGATTGCAACGGCAGACTCAGGCCGGCGCTGTACGCAGACGTTGAAGTCGGAGCCTTCCACCTGGGCCATGGCGAGATCGGCATAGCATCGGTATCCGGCATCGTGGCGCCTCATCGTTTCACCCGCCTCGCACGCACAAGGGTTCCGCGCGCGGGATTCCAGCGCGCGCATCCGCGCTTGACCTTGGCCTGACGGATTGGAAGCCGTCACCGACGATCGCCGCGCCAGCGGCATTATGCGCTATCGTCAGGAGACGGGCGCCGGCGATGGCGACGGCCGTCGCACCGCGGCCAGGCGATCGTGCCGGCGCACCGCACCTCGAGGAGTCAGGTCATGTCCGCCACCCCGCGCAATGCCACTGACACAGAGAAGTCAGGCACAACCCTGCAGACCGTCAACCCCGCCAGCGGCGAGAACGGCAAGGCCTACCGCGCGCATACGCTCGATGAGGCGAGGAGTATCGCAGCCGACTGCGCCCGGGCACAGAAGCTCTGGCGCCGGAGTGCGATGGCCGAGCGCAGCAGGCTCATGCATGCAGCCGCGCAAGTCATGCGCGCCGACAAGTCGCGGTACGCGGCGCTCATGACGGCGGAGATGGGCAAGACCATCAGCGACGGTCTGGCGGAGATCGAGAAGTGCGCCGCGACGGCGGATTATTTCGCCGACCATGCGGCCGCGTTCCTCGCACCGCGCCCGCAAGACATGAGCGCCGGCCACAGCGGTGCGGGTCCGGTGCCCAAGGCCTTCGTCACTTTCAATCCACTCGGCGTCGTGCTCGCCGTGATGCCCTGGAACTTCCCGTTCTGGCAGGCGATGCGCTTCTGCGCACCGCATCTGATGGCGGGTAACGGCGGCGTGCTGAAGCACGCCTCGAACGTGCCCGGTTGCGCGCTCGCGCTGGAAGAGATTTTCCGCGCGGCGGGCTTTCCGCAGGATCTTTTTCGCACCGTCCTCATCAACTCGCAGCAGGTGAAGACGTTGATCGAGGATCCGAGCATCGCTGCGGTCACACTCACGGGAAGCGTCACTGCCGGCAAGGCGGTCGCGGCCGCCGCCGGCGCGGTGCTGAAGAAAGCGGTGCTCGAGCTCGGCGGCTCGGACGGCTACATTGTGCTGGAGGACGCGGATATTGCGCGTGCGGCGCAGGTGTGCGCGGCAGCGCGCATGATCAACGCGGGGCAGAGTTGCATTGCCGGTAAGCGTTTCGTGGTCGTCGAGTCGGTGCGGCCGGCCTTCGAGGAAGCGTTCGTCGCAGCGATGCGCGCCTATGTATTCGGTGACCCGACGGAGCCCGCCACCCGGCTCGGCCCGCTGCAGAGTGTCAAGGCGCGCGACGAGCTGGCCGAGCAGGTCAAACGGAGCTTGGCCGGCGGCGCGCGGGTGCTGCTCGGTGGAGAAGTGCCGAAGCGGCCCGGCGCCTGGTACCCGGCGACCGTGCTGAGCGACGTCACCGCGGGGCAACCCGCGCACGACGAAGAGCTGTTTGGTCCGGTGGCGGCCGTCATCACCGCGAGGAGCGAAGCCGACGCGATCCGCATCGTGAACGAGACGCGCTTTGGCCTCGGTAATGCTGTGCTGACGCGCGACCTTGCCCGCGGAGAGCGGATCGCGGCCGACGAGCTCGATTCCGGGCTGGCGTTCGTCAACCAGAGTGTGCGGTCCGATGCCCGTCTGCCGTTCGGCGGGGTGAAGGACAGCGGCTACGGGCGCGAGCTGTCCGAGTTCGGTATCTACGAGTTTTGCAACGTCAAGACAGTCTTCGTGCAGGAGCTTTGAGACGCGGGCGCAGATTTCGCAGCGCAGCGCTTGGCGCACGCGTCCGCAGAGTTCGTGTCCCGCAGCGGGGCTAGATGGGAACCACCCTTTCTAT
>DASQRV010000142.1:0-4786 GCA_035642735.1 Steroidobacteraceae bacterium | reverse complement strand
CGGCGTCATCAAGGGCTGCATCCTCACGCGGTTTCCCGAGGCCCGCCTGATCGATCTCACCCACGAGATCGTGGTGCACTGGCCCGCCGAAGCCGGCTTTTGGCTCGCCCGCTCCTTCAACTACTTCCCGGCCGGGACGGTGCATATGGCAGTCGTCGATCCGGGCGTCGGCACCTCGCGCCACATCGTCGTGGCCCGTGCCGCGGGGCATTATTTTCTGGCCCCGGACAACGGCCTGCTTGCACCGGTCGTTGGCCGCGCCGCCGAGTCCTTCATCGTGCGCCTCGGGGCGTCGCAGCTCGCGCGCCTTGGCGTGCACCACCCGAGCGCCACCTTTCACGGGCGGGACATCTTCGCGCCCGTCGCCGCGGAGCTCGCCGCCGGCCGTTGCCGTGTCGAGGATCTGGGCGAGGCGGTGACCTCGCTCGTGCCCTCGTGGGTGGAGGACCCGACGGTCGACTCCCGCAGCGTCTCAGGCGTCGTCATCACCATCGATCATTTCGGTAACCTGATCACGAACATCGATGGCACGCTGATCGAGCGCTTCCGGCTGCCGCTGGTGCATGCCGGCAACCACGCGTTCTCGGTGCTCCGGACCTACGGCGACACCCGGCCCGGTGAGTATCTGGCCCTCGTCAATTCGTTCGGGGTGATCGAAATCGCGCGCGCCGAGAACAGCGCCGCGGAGGGTCTCGGTTTGAGCCAGGGGGCGCCCGTGGTCGTGCGGGATCGGACGGATCAGCCGTGAAGGGAGATCGCGAGACTCAACGCCCCAGTTCGCGTCCCCGCTTGTAGCCATTGAAACTGCGGCGCGGCCCCCCAAAGGTTGATCGCAGGCGCGAATCCGCTATAGTTCGCAGCCTTATTCGTGCCACATTTGGCACCTTAGCCGTTGAATTAATTCAGGATTTACCCGCCAGATGTCGGAACGGGACAACGAGAGCTTCGATCTCGACGATGAATTCCTGAGCGGACAGCCCGAGGACGGCACGGATTACGACCGTCTGCTCGACCGCGTGGACAAGCGCGTCCGTAACCAGGGCAAGCGCGGCAAGGCCGCCTGGAGCCGGCTCGA
Source organism: Steroidobacteraceae bacterium (assembly GCA_035642735.1). Lineage (GTDB taxonomy): Bacteria > Pseudomonadota > Gammaproteobacteria > Steroidobacterales > Steroidobacteraceae > 13-2-20CM-66-19. Next base: position 3,711 of record DASQRV010000142.1, on the reverse strand, counting down.
GGAAGTGCTGGCCGACCGGAAGCTCGAAAAAGACCTGAAAGACTTCGACGACGACGAGCTATGAGGCACCCTGCGAAAATCTCGCCTGCGGCACCCTGAGAGCACCACTCGATCACAAAATGCGAAATTTTGAGGGGTCCCCGCTAGAACCCATCGGCCCCACGGCGTTCCAATCGTAAGCGCTGGCGCAACTGCGGGCGCCCGGTCGTCGCGTTCGTTCCGTTGCACTCGCCCGCCCGCAAGGACGTAAAGAGCAGTGACCCGTACGCCCTCCGCCTGGATGGTCCTGAAGTTCGGCGGCACGAGCGTTTCCAGCCTCGCCAACTGGAGGAACATTGCCCGCGTAGCGGCCGAGCGCGAGGCGCGCGGTGCGCGCGTACTGATTGTTCACTCGGCGCTTGAGGGCGTCACCGACCAACTGGGAAGACTGCTCGATACTGCGATCGGGGAGGCGCCGGAGGAGGGGCTGCGCACGATCGAGCAGCGCCACCGTCGGCTCGCGGCCGAGCTCGGCGTGCCCGTGCCGCCGGAGGTCGAGAGGCAGCTCGCAGAGCTGCGCGAGATCGCGGCCGGTGTCTCCATGGTGCGGGAAGTGAGCGAGCGCACCCGCGCACGCGTCATGGCGGCGGGCGAGCTGCTCCTGACTCCGCTCGCTGTGCAATTTCTGGCCTCACAGGGGCTGCGGGTCCAGTCGGTCGATGCCCGCACCCTGCTGCGTGCCGAGCGGCAGGCCGGCGCCGCGCGCGGCAGCGTGCTCTCCGCCGTTTGCGCCTTCGCGCCCGATGCGGCACTGCGCGCGCGGCTCGAGGAGGCGGCGCCGATCACCGTTACGCAGGGATTCATCGCGAGCGACGACGAGGGCCAGACGGTGCTCCTCGGCCGTGGCGGTTCCGACACCTCCGCGGCCTATCTCGCGGCCAAGCTCTCGGCGCGGCGGCTCGAGATCTGGACCGATGTACCGGGCATGTTCAGCGCGAACCCGCGCGCGACGCCGAGCGCGCGCCTGCTGCGTACGCTCCATTACGACGAGGCGCAGGAGATCGCGACCAGCGGCGCCAAGGTATTGCACCCGCGCTGCATCCTGCCCGTGCGGCAGTACGGCATCCCGCTGCACGTCTATGCCACTCAGGCGCCCGATCTCGAGGGTACGGTGCTCTCGGCCGAAGGCAGCGATGGCAGGGCGCAAGTGAAAGCAGTCTGCACCAAGAAGGGCATTACTCTCGTCTCGTTGGAAAGTCCCGGCATGTGGCACCAGGTCGGCTTTCTCGCCGACGCCTTCCAGGTGTTCAAGCAGCACGGCCTGTCGGTCGACCTCGTGTCGACCTCCGAGACCAACGTGACGGTGTCGCTCGATCCTGCCGCGAACGCGCTCGACAACGCCTGCGTAGCGGACCTCGTCGCCGACCTCGCACGGCTCTGCCGGGTGCAGGTGATCGGTCCGTGCGCGTCGGTGAGCCTCGTCGGACGCAACATTCGCGCGATCCTGCATCAGCTCGGCGGCGCCTTCGAGTTCTTCGAGGAGCAGAAGATCTACCTCGTGAGCCAGGCCGCCAACGACCTAAACTTCACCTTCGTGGTCGATGAGAACCAGGGTGATCGCCTGGTCACGCAGCTGCACGAGCTGCTCATACGCCCCGTGCCCGGGGACAAGGTACTCGGTCCCACCTGGCAGCAGCTGTTCTCGCGGCCTCCCTCATCCTCCGCCGGCGCGACGCCCTGGTGGCGCGTGAGGCGCGAAGCGCTCCTCGAGGCGCTCGGTGATCGGGACGCCGCCTTTGTCTACGATCTCGAGGTGGCACGAGTCACCGCGCGCTCCCTGCGCACGCTCGGCTCGCTCGCCCGCGTGCACTACTCGATGAAGGCCAACCCGCATCCGCAGCTGCTGCGCGCGCTGCATGAAGAGGGCATCGAGTTCGAATGCGTTTCGCGCGGCGAGGTGGAGCGCGTGCTCGAGCTCTTTCCCGACCTCGAGCGGGAACGGATCCTCTATACACCGAACTTCGCACCTCGGGCGGAGTACGCCTGGGCGCTCGCCGCCGCAGTGCGAGTGACGGTCGATAACTCAGACGCTCTCGCGGGGTGGCCGAAGCTGTTTGCGGGCCGCGAGATCTTCGTCCGCGTCGACCCCGGGGTCGGCCGCGGTCACCACGAGCACGTGCGCACCGCCGGCAGCCGCTCGAAATTCGGCATCCCGGTCACCGAGCTCAGTGAGACCGCGCGGCTCGCCCGCGCGTGCGATGCACATGTCATCGGTCTCCAGGCGCACATCGGCAGCGGCATCTTCGACATCACGAGCTGGGAGCACACGGCGCGGTTACTCGCGGCGGCAGCGGCCGACTTTCCCGGGGCACGGGTCATCGACGTCGGGGGCGGATTGGGAGTCCCCGAGCGGGCCGAGCAGCCCGGCGTCGATCTCGTGGGGCTCGACACGCTCCTCACAGCGGTCCGTGCCCAGCATCCGCAGCTGGAAGTGTGGCTCGAGCCCGGGCGCTACCTCGCCGCGACCGCCGGTGTGCTGCTGGCGCGCGTTACGCAGCTCAAAACCAAGGGAGGAGTGCGCTTTGTCGGTATCGCCACCGGCATGAACTCGCTCATCCGACCGGCACTCTATGGCGCCTACCACGAGATCGCCAACCTCACGCGGCTCGATGAGCCGGCGACCGAGCTCGTGAGCGTCGTCGGTCCGATCTGCGAGAGCGCCGACGTGCTCGGGCACGATCGGCTGCTGCCGCCGACCCGCGAGGGCGATGTCCTGCTCATCGCCAACACGGGCGCCTACGGCCGCACGATGAGCTCGCAGTACAACCTGCGCGCGCCGGCCGAGGAGCTTCTCCTCTGAAGCGCGCACTGGTTCTCATCTTCGGTGGGGCGATTCTCGCCGCACTCCTGTACGCGTGGTACCTCGATCGCCTCGTGGTGACGCAGTTCGAGGGGCGCCGCTGGACGCTGCCGGCGCAGGTGTACGCGTCGCCGCTCGAGCTGTACGCAGGCCTGAAGCTGACCTTGCCCGAGCTCGAGCACGAGCTGCAGCGCCTGCACTACCGCCGTGCCGACCGGCCGGATCATCCCGGTACCTATCGCGTGACCGGCGAGAACGTCGATGTGGCGCTGCGCCCGGTACGCTTTGCCGATGAGACGCGCCCCGCGCAGGCCCTCTCGATCACTACCGGGGCGAAGGGCATCGAAAGTCTGCGTAATGGCGCAGGTCGCGAGCTGCCGGTGCTGCGACTCGAGCCCCTCCTGATCGGCAGCATCTTCCCGAGCCACGGCGAGGATCGCATCGTCCTCTCCCCCGAGGAGGTGCCACCGCTCCTGCCCCAGGCGCTGAAGGCCGTCGAGGACCGGAAATTCGACACCCACCACGGCGTCGACCCCGCGGCCATGCTGCGCGCGGCGTGGGTCAACCTCCGCGCCCGCCAGATCGAGCAGGGCGGGAGCACCCTCACGCAGCAGTTGGTGCGCAGCTACTTCCTCAGCTCGCGGCAGACGTTATCGCGGAAGCTCCGCGAGGCGGTGATGGCGATGGCGCTCGATGCGCATTTCACCAAGGCCGACCTCATGAACGCCTATATCAACGAGATCTTCCTCGGTCAGGACGGCGACCGGGCCATTCACGGTTTCGGCCTCGCCAGCCAGTTCTACTTCGGCAAACCCCTCTCCGAGCTCGACCTGTCGGAGATGTCGCTGCTGGTCGCCATCGTGCGCGGGCCT
>DASQRV010000141.1:0-6918 GCA_035642735.1 Steroidobacteraceae bacterium | reverse complement strand
GCGCGTCTGGAACAATCGCACCAGGTGCCGCGCGATGGCGGCATTCGCGCCGAGCGCGCGCTCCATGTACGCCTGACTGAAGGGCACGCCGGTCTGCAGCAGATAACGGCAGTAGGCACGCAGCACGACGATCTCACGCGCGGTCAGATCCGCCGCGATCAGCAGGCGGTTGAAGCCGTCGTTCTCGAGCGCACCGCTCCACGCCGCGGCGAAGGCTTCGCGGAAATTCGCCTCGACCCGCGCGATCTCGATGCTCACTCCATCGCGGTGCTCGAGCTCGAAGTCCTGGATCCAGGCGGCGCCGCCTTCGGGCCAGGCGAGCTCGTAGGGGCGCTCGGAGATGACCCGCAGACCGAAGTTCTCGAGCATCGGCAGCACGTCCGAGATCGGCACCGGATCGGCGAGCCGCACGATGCGCAGGTGCACGCGCTGCGGCTTCTGGCCGGCGGGCCGGTGCAGGCTCAGCTGCAGCGCGCGCGGCTGCTCGCGCAGCGTCTCGAGCACCCGCAGATCGGCGAGCGCCTCCTCGGGCGTCACGTCCGCCTGGTAACCGAGCGGGAAGGCGTGCCGATAGCGACTGGCGAGCGCCAGGGCCGCCGCCTCGCCGCGCCGCTCGATGAGCACCTGGCGCAGGCGGTCGTGCCAGGTGAGCGCGGCCTCGGCGATGTGGCGCTCGATCGCCGCGAAGTCCGGGCGGTGCCGCGCGCTCGGCTCGGTGCGCACGACAACGTGCAGCCGCGCGTGACTCGAGCCGGAGATCTGTGCGTGGCTCTCGACGCTCGTGCCGGCAAAGCCCGCGAGCGCGATCTGCTCGATGCGCTGGCGCACCTCGGTGTTGTAACGGTCGCGCGGCACGTACACCAGGCAGGAGTAGAAGCGGTGATACGGGTCGCGCCGTACCAGCAGGCGCACGGTGCGCCGCTCGTAGAGGTTGACCACGCCGCGCACGATGCGGACCAGGTCCGGCACACCCGCCTGAAACAGCTCATCGCGCGGATAGGTCTCCAGCACCGCGAGCACCGCCTTGCCATCGTGGCTGGCGGGATCGAGCCCGAAATGCTCGATGACGCGCTCGACCTTGCGGCGCAGCACCGGAATATCGCGCGGGCTGCCGAAGTAGGCGGTGGAGGTCCACAAGCCGAGGAAGCGATGCTCGCCGTCGACGCGGCCGCGGGCGTCGAAGGTCTTGACGCCGACGTAATCGAGCAACTCGGGCCGATGCACGGTCGCGGTCGAGTTCGCCTTGGTGACGATCAGGAGCTCCGGCTCCCGCGCCCGCGCGCGCACGTCCCCGCGCAGCACGCTGACCTGCGGCCGTTGGCCGCCGCGGCGGCGCGCTTCGCTGAGTATGCCGAGTCCGGAGCGCACATCCGGCACCAGGCGATCCTCGTTGCGGCCGCGCTCGAGGCGGTAATGCCGGTAGCCGAGGAAGACGAAGTGCCGCGCCTCCATCCAGTCGAGCAGGTGTGCAGCCTCGCTCACATCGGCCGGGGGGAGCGGCGGCGGATCGCTCTCCAGGCGGCGGATGATCTCGCGGGCACGCTCGCGCATCGCACGCCAGTCGGTGACCGCGATGCGCACGTCGGCGAGTATCGTCTCGAGGTCACGCTGCAGCCGGGCGAGCTGTGCCGGATCGGTCACACGGTCGATCTCGTAGAGCTGCCAGGACTCGGGGTGCGTTGCGTGCGCGCCGTTGGTGCCGATATCGATGAGCTGGCCGCGCCGGTCACGGCGCACCATCAACACCGGGTGCACGATCAGGTGTACCGCGAGCTCGGCCCGGCCGAAGGCCATGCCGAGCGAGTCGACGAGAAACGGCATGTCGTCCGTGACCGTGAGCACGAGCGTGTGCGGCGATTCGAAGCCATCGCTGCTCGGCTGCGGATTGAAGACGCGCACCAGCGAGCGGCCCGGCGCGCGGCGGGCCCCGAACTCGAGCTGGGCGAGCGCCACCCGCGCCAGCTCCCGGGGGCTGCGTTCGGCCAGATCCTCCTCGGCGACGCCGTGAAAATACGCGCGCAGGAAACGCTGGCGCAGCTCGGTGCGACCGCCGGCGGCGGCAGCCCGCGCAATGCGCTCGATCAGCGCTGCGCGTGCGGCGGGGATGCCCCGCAGCAGGCGGTTATCGTCGGCAACAAGTGGCGCGTGCATGCCGGATCGTCCTGGTCGCGGCGCCTGCGGTGTCGCGTGCGCGTGGCGCATGTTGTACGGGTCGGCGCGGCCGCAGGTCGCGTTGGTAGTGTGGCGCGCAATTATACATGCGGCAGGCACCGCACCGCCTCCGCCCGCCGGGCGCGGCGTGCCGGGCGGCTATAATGACTCTCCACGCAAAGAGTGCGCAGCGAGCGGCTGCGCCAGGTGAGCTCATGAGCGAACTTCCTGACAACCCGATGGGTACCGATGGCTTCGAGTTCGTCGAATACACCGCCCCGGACCCGCAACTACTGCGTTCGTTGTTCGAGCGGCTCGGTTTCCCCGCAGTGGCGCGCCATCGTTCCAAGAACGTGACCCTGCACCGCCAGGGCGGGATCAACTTCATCATCAACGCGGAGCCGCAGTCCTTTGCCCAGGCATTTGCCAGGGTGCACGGGCCCTCCGCCTGCGCCATGGCGTTTCGTGTGCGCGATGCGGCCAAGGCCTACGCGCGCGCGCTCTCGCTCGGCGCCCGGCCCGGGCCGCAGAGCGCCGGCCCCATGGAGCTGAATATTCCCAGCATTGAAGGTATCGGCGGCTCGCTCATCTACCTGGTCGATCTGTACGGCGAGCGCTCGATCTACGATGTGGACTTTCGTCCGCTGGGGCAGGACCCGGCTGAGAACGCCGGGCTCACCTACATCGATCACCTCACGCACAACGTCGGCCGCGGCCGCATGGATCTCTGGGCCGGCTTCTACGAGAAGCTGTTCAACTTCCGCGAGATCCGCTACTTCGACATCGAGGGCAAGCTCACGGGGCTGCTGTCGCGGGCCATGACCAGCCCCTGCGGCAAGATCCGCATCCCGATCAACGAGTCCCAGGACGACAAGAGCCAGATCGAGGAGTACCTGCGCGAATATCACGGTGAGGGCATCCAGCACATTGCGCTCGCCACCGACGACATCTATCGCACCGTGGACGTGCTGCGCGGCCGCGAGGTCGCGTTCCAGGACACACCCGACAGCTATTACCAGGGGGTGGAGGCGCGTGTGCCCGGGCACGGCGAGGCGCTCGCGGAGCTGCGCTCGCGGCGGATCCTGATCGATGGCAATCCCGCCCGGGGCGAGGGCGTGCTGCTGCAGATCTTCACGCGCAACGTCATCGGCCCGATCTTCTTCGAGATCATTCAGCGCAAGGGAAACCAGGGCTTCGGCGAAGGCAACTTCCGCGCGCTGTTCGAGTCCATCGAGCGCGACCAGATCGAGCGCGGAGTGATCTAGGGTGACGTCCGGCTCCCGACCGGGGTCCCCGCGAAATCGTGCATCTTGTTGCTGGATGCGTGCTCACCGCTCGCGTTAAGCACGATTTCGTGGGGTGGTCTCAGGGCCGGTGCTCGCGCGCCAGGTATTCCTCGCTCTGCATCTCGATGAGGCGGCTCGCCGTGCGCGCGAACAGTGCACCGAGGCGCTCGCCGCGGTACAGCTCCGCGGGCGCCACCGCTGCCGAAACGACCAGCTTGACGTTGCGATCGTAGAATTCATCGACGAGTGCGATGAAACGTCGCGCCTCGTTCTCGTGTGCGGCATCGAACACGGGCACCCCCGCGACGATCACCGCCTGATACTCGCGGGCGATCTCGATGTAGTCCTCCTGGCTGCGCGCCCCGGCGCACAGTGCCGCGAAGTCGAACCATGCCAGCGTCGCGCTCGTCCACAGCACGGCTATGGCACGCCCGGCTACTTCGATCGTTCCACCGCCCCGCGGCTCCTCGCCCGCGAGGCCGTTGAAGAGTGCGGCAAGCCGCGCCGGCGTGCCGGGCGCGTCCGCTGACAGGTAGATCCCGGCCCCGGTGAGCTGCCGCAGGCGGTAGTCGGTGGATCCGGCGAGATGCACCACATCGAGGCGTCGTTCGAGCAGCGCGATCGCGGGCAGGAATCGCTCGCGCTGCAGGCCGTCCCGGTACAGCTCGTGCGGCGGCACGTTGGAGGTCGCCACGAGCGTCACGCCGCGCCGGGTGAGCCCCGTGAACAGACCGGCGAGGATCATCGCGTCAGCGATATCCGCGACGTACAGCTCATCGAGGCACAGCACGCGGGTACGGCGCGCGATGCCGCGCGCGACCTGCTCGAGCGGTGCCAGATGATGCTGCAGTCGGCCGAGATCCTCGTGCACCTCGTGCATGAAGCGGTGGAAGTGGCGGCGCCGTACCAGCGTCGGGGGGAGGCCGGCAGAGAACAGGTCCATCAGCCAGGTCTTGCCGCGGCCGACGCCACCCCAGAGGTACAGGCCCTGCACCGGTGTCAGGTCGCGGCCAGTGAGCGCGGCCAGCCAGCGCGGCACCGCGAGGCCGCGCGGCGGTTCCAGCAGCCGGCGGCGCAGGTCATCGAGGCGTGCCACCACGGCGAGTTGCCCGGCATCGCTCGTGAAGTGGCGTGCGGCGAGCTCCGCGGCGTAGTGCCGCTGCACATCGCCAACCTCGCGGCCGGCCGCCGGCGCCGCCGCGCTCCTTGGCGGTGAGGCTTCGCTCCTCACGGGCGCTCAGGACGAGAGGTCGGGCAGGTCGCGGAAATGCTCGAGCGCGCCGGGATTGGCGAGCGCATCCCGGTTCTCCACCGGCAGGCCGTGAATGACGTTGCGCACCGCGAGCTCGGTGAGTTTGCCGGAGAGCGTGCGCGGGAAGTCGGGTACCGCGATGATCTTGGCGGGGACATGGCGGGCGGTGGTATGGGTGCGGATGGTCGCGCGGATCTCCTTCTTCAGTGGCTCATCGAGCTCTGCACCCCCTTGCAGGCGCACGAACAGTACGACACGGACATCGCCGCGCCAGTCCTGGCCGACCGCCAACGCCTCGGCAATCTGCGGCAGGCTCTCGACCGCGGAATAGATCTCCGCGGTACCGATGCGCACACCGCCCGGATTGAGCACCGCATCCGAGCGACCGTAGATGATCAGGCCATCGTGCCCGGTGAGGGCAGCGTAGTCACCGTGGTGCCACACCCCGGGGAAGCGCTCGAAGTAGGCGGCGCGGTATTTCACTCCCTGCGGGTCGTTCCAGAAGCCGAGCGGCATCGAGGGGAAGGGCGCGGTGCACACCAGCTCCCCACGCTCACCCGGCAGCGGCCGGCCTGCACCGTCGAAGATATCGACCGCCATGCCGAGGCCGCGACACTGGATCTCGCCGCGATAGACCGGCCGGATGGGGCAGCCGAGCGCGAAGCAGGAGACGATGTCGGTGCCGCCGGAGATCGAGGCGAGCTGCACATCCGGTTTCACGGAACGGTAGACGTAATCGAAGCCCTCCGGCAGCAGCGGCGAGCCGGTAGACAGTACCGTGCGCAGCACCGTGAGGTCGACGCTGGTGGCCGGCACGAAGTCGCTCTTCTGCAGTGAGGACAGGTACTTTGCGCTCGTGCCGAACACCGTGAGGCGCTCCTCCTCGGCCATGCGCCACAAGGCCCCCGGCCCGGGATGAAACGGGCTGCCGTCGTACAGGACGAGCGTCGCGCCCGTGGCGAGCGCGCTCATCAGCCAGTTCCACATCATCCAGCCGCACGTCGTGAAGTAGAACAACCGGTCGCTGCGCCTGAGGTCGGTGTGCAGCAGGTGCTCCTTCTGATGCTGCAGGAGCGTGCCGCCAGCACCGTGCACGATGCACTTCGGCGCGCCGGTCGTCCCGGAGGAATAAAGGATGTAGAGCGGTTGGTTGAAGGGCAGGGGGGCTAACACCAGCTCCGCGCCGCTCGTGCCGAACTCCTGCCACCGGGTGGCGCGATCCGCGGCGGCACCGAGCGCTGCGAGCGGCGGCTGCTCTGCGAGGTAAGGAATCACGATCACGCGCTCGACGGCGGTGAGCTTGGCGAGCGCCTCCGCCATCGGCTGGAGCGAGTCGAGCTGTTTGCCGGCGTAGTGATAGCCGTCGGCGGTGAACAGCACCCTGGGGGCAATCTGACCGAAGCGATCGAGCACTCCAGGTACGCCGAAGTCCGGTGAGCACGAGGACCAGATGGCACCGACGCTCGCCGTGGCGAGCATGGCGATGGTCGCCTCGGGGATATTCGGCAGGTAGCCCGCGACGCGGTCGCCGGCGACTACGCCGGCGCTCCGCAGGCCCGCGGCGATGCGCGCGACCTCCGCACGCAGCTCGCGGTAGGAGAGGCTGCGCCGGGTGCCGCGCTCGTTGCGGAACACGAGTGCCGGCTGCTCGTCATCGTAACGCAGCAGGTTCTCCGCAAAGTTGAGCTGCGTGTCGGCGAAGAAGCGTGCGCCCGGCATGGCGGTCGGGTTCTCGATCACCGGTCCCGAGCCCCACACGGCGCGGACATCGGCAAAGCGCGCGAGCTCCGTCCAGAACTCCGGCGCCGAGCTCAGCGACCAGGCGTAGAGCTCGGTGTAGTCGCGCAGCTGCAGCCTGCGCCGCGCGTTCACGCAGCGCATGAAACTCGTCAGGTTCGCGTTGGCGACGCGCGTTTCGGAGGGACGCCAGAGCTCAGGCATGCCCGAATGCTACAACGACTGGTAGTTCGGTCCCGAGCCACCTTCGGGCGTGGTCCAGGTGATGATCTCGTAGGGGTCCTTGATGTCGCAGGCCTTGCAGTGCACGCAATTGGCGGCGTTGATCTGCAGGCGCCGCCCGCCGGCGCCGTCATCGACCATCTCGTACACGCCCGCCGGACAGAAGCGCTCGCAGGGGTTGCCGTATTCGCGGCTGCAACGCTCGACGCAGATGCGGGTGTCGGCCACCTTCAGGTGCACCGGCTGGCTCTCATCGTGCACGTTGCCGGC
>DASQRV010000140.1:0-7867 GCA_035642735.1 Steroidobacteraceae bacterium | reverse complement strand
GGTGAGGAGCGTGCGTGCCTCCAGTGGCGGAACTTCGGCCGTCATCCCGGGCTGCGGTGCGAGCGTGCCGCGCGCGTAACCGGAGCGATCCATCGATTGTGCGAAGATCGTGTAGGCCTGCTCCGCGCTCGGCGACACGATGACATCGAGCACTTCCGCAGCGCCGAGTCGGAACTCATCGACGGTGATCGGCTCCACGTCCTGGCCGTCCGCCGCCACGACGGTGAGCGGAAGGCCGGGGATCCGCACGTCGAAAAAGCTCATCGAGGAGCCGTTGATGAAGCGCAGACGGATCCGCTCGCCGCGCTTGAAAGGTGCCGTCCAGTTTCCGGCCGGCGTAGCCCCGTTCATCAGGTAGGTGTAGGTGGCGCCGCCGACATCGGCGAGATCGGTGGGATCCATGCGCATCTGTCCCCACATGTTGCGGTCCGCCGTGCTTGCCCTGAGGCCCTGGGCACGTACGTCGGCGAAGAAGTCGGACACCGTGCGCTTGCCGAAGTTGAAATAGTCGCTTTGCCGCTTGAGTGTGGCGTACAGCCACTCCGGGTCGGCATCGCTCCAGTCCGAGAGCAGCACGGTGTACTCGCGATCGCTGCCGTGACGCTCACCGCGCCGGGGCTCGATGACGATAGGGCCGTACAGGCCCGTCTGCTCCTGGAAGCGCGAATGCGAGTGGTACCAGTAGGTTCCGGACTGGTTCACCCGGAATCGATAAACGAACGTGCTGCCGGGCTCGATGCCGGCAAAGCTCACGCCCGGCACGCCGTCCATGTCGGCGGGCACGATCATTCCGTGCCAGTGAATGGAAGTCCGCACTCGCAGGCGGTTAGTGACCCGGATGGTCACTGCGTCGCCCTCACGCATGCGCAGCAGCGGCGCCGGCACCTGGCTGTTCACGGCGGTGGCGGTGCGGTTGCGCCCGGTGTAGTTGACCGCGACTTCACCGATCGTCAGATCGAAATCCGGTCCCGTCAGGACGGCACGGTCATATTCGATCGGTGCGAGGCACCCGGCGCGCCGCGAGGCGAGCAGCACCCCCGCGCCCGCCATGCCCTGCACGAAGCGGCGCCGTGACAGCAGCGGGGCAAACAATCGCTCTGGCTGATGCGTTCGCATGGTGGACCCGACGACTCGCGGAGTGGGAACGGCGCGCAAGTCTGAGCTCCGGACCAGGGTCCGGAGTCAGTGAGCTGCGCTCGAGAAGCGACTCGCGGCGATCAGATGGGAGGCCGAAAGAAAGCGGTGGCGACCCGCGCCACGTCCAGTACGCGGTAGGAAACGGTCACTGGCCCGTGTGTGGTCGAGGAGACGGCCGCGAGCGCGCCCGCGAGCGCCGGTGCCTGCGCACAGGGGCACTGGCAACAGCCGCGACCGCAGGAGTCCGAATGCCGGACACGGTTCGTGGGAGGTGCGGGCGTTTGCTCCCTGGCGACCGTGGCGTGCGCTTGTGCGTGTTCGGCGCAGTGCGCCTGCCCGGAGGCGGGGGTTGCGGGCGTCTGCGCGTGGACCACGTGCACCTGCGCGGCCGTCGCCACCTGGCACAGGAGCACGATGAGGGCGATCAGGCGCCGATGAGCCAACCAAGCCACGGGCGAAGGGTATCACCCCCGCCTCGTCGAGGCATCTGGGCGCTCACGCGCGCGCGATCATGAGATCACGAGCAAAGGGAGCGTGCTCACTCTCACGTCAGCGGCTCTGCTATGGACCTCACCTGGGTGCCCTGCACCAGGGAAACAACGGCAACGGGGAGGCCATGATTGAGCGTTGGAGTGACACTGACTGCCCGATAGCCGGGGTTGGCCAACTCCGCCTTGGTGACGGCAGTCTGCAGCGATGTTTTCGACTTGCTGCAAGCCTCCATCTGCTTCTGGGCATACGCGAGGTCGTTGTTCCCGGTGATTGCCTCGCTTTTCGCCACCTTGCCGGTGCTCTGATCGACGAGGACTTCCGAGAACTTCCCATCCTTCGCCGTGTAGACGGAGAGCTGGAGGCGTCCGTCGTTCACTTCGAACTTACCGGAGATCGGCTGCCCCTCCGATTCGGCAGCCTTCAATCCTTCCTGCAGGCTGACCTTCGCGGTAGTCAGGTACTTCACGACGGCAGCCCCGGAAGCCTCATTCGTCGACCACCCGACCGAGCTGATCGTCCCTATCACCCCAACAGTCAGGGCCGCAGCGAGCGTCTTGTTCCACATGACGGCAAACCTCCTCGCGCAATGGCGCGGGCCGGAGTATGCAGCATGGAAGAATGATCGAACCGCAGCTCGCGACCACTGGTGCGATCTGCGCGACGAACCTCGCCTCGCCAACGGCCGGGAACGTCGTGATGGTGTCAGGAGCGACTGATGCGCGGCAGGCCGGCGTCGGCAGCCGCCAGCTGACTGATGGCGGACCAATCCAGGCTCTCGCCGCCCTGCGCGAGCAGGCGCAGGAAACGGTCGTTCAGCAGACTGCCGATCGGCATGGGAACACGCAGCGATTCCGCCACAGCGAGCAGCAGGCGGACATCCTTGTGTCCGAGCGGGGCGGCGAAACCGGCCGGCTGGAACCGGCTCGCGGCAATCAATGCACCGTAGGTTCGGTATGCGGGCGCGGGGAACAACGTCGCGGTCAGGAGATCGACGAAGCGGCCGGGCTCGATACCGCCTTTGCTGAGGAGCGCGAGCGCCTCGCCGAGCGTCTCGATGGTGGCCGCGATCATGAAGTTGCCGGCGAGCTTCACGAGACTCGCAGCCGCCGGCTCCGTACCGAACGGAAATGTCCTCTGTCCGATGGCGTCAAAGAGTGGCAGGCAGATCGTGACCGCCGCAGGGGCACCGGCAACGACGATGAACAGCTTCGCGGCGGCGGCCATCTCGGGGCGGCCGAAGACGGGCGCGGCGACGAACTGCTGCCCCGCCTGCTGGTGCGCCTGGGTGAGATCGCGGACGAGCTCGACGCTCACCGTGCTCATCGAAATGTGCGTCGCGCCCCGGCGGAGCTTGTCGACGATACCGTCCTCCGCCAGTGCCACCCGCCGCAGCGCACCGTCATCTGCCAGCATCGTGATGACGACCTCGCCGCCACAGGCTTCCGCCACCGTTTCGGCCGCCCGGGCACCGAGCTCGATGAGGGGGCGCCGCTTTTCCGGACTGCGGTTGAATACCGTCAGCTCGTGTCCGGCCCGCAGCAGGTTGGCCGCCATGCCCGACCCCATGTTTCCCAGTCCGATGAATCCGACTCTCATATCATTGACCTCCGCGCAGGCGCCGCCCGTCCGATAATACGGCCGATGCCGGCGGGAATTAGCGCGACCTTGGGCGGACCGGCGTGGCCGCGCCGCCGGACGTGCCGGGCTTTTCTGACCGCGCCGGTGGGTTTGCCCCGGGGCACCGTGCAGCGTCGCAACGGTACGCGGCACCGGTCAGCGGGGTTCGCGCCGATCACCAGATAGGGTAGGGGGTATGGTATGCTGTCTGCGGGGCAGGCGGTGGCACGGGCCGGCAGCAGCGAGCTTCAGGGGCTCATGAGGTTCACGACGGGTAGGTACATGTGACGCACGATCTTCACAGCGAGGCCCATCACTCCCGGCATCCGCACCACGCCCACGCCGCTCACAGCCACCGCCACCACCACGAGCACGGCGGGCAGCGCCTCGTCGCGGCGCTGATCGTTCTCGGGGCCTTCACGCTGGTGGTAGCGGTCGGCGGGTACCTGGCGAACTCGATCGCGCTGCTGGCCGAGGCGGCGCACATGCTGGCCGACTCGGCCTCGCTGCTGTTGGCCGTCATTGCCGTCCGCGCCGCGCGCCGCCCCGCGGATGCACGCCGCACGTACGGTCATCGCCGCTATCAGCCTCTCGCGGCGTTCGTCAACGGCCAGTTGCTGTTGCTGCTGACGCTGGGGGTAGTGTACGAGGCGGTGCGGCGACTGCTGCACCCGCCCGTGGTGAATGCACAGTTAATGCTCGGTATTGCGATACTCGGCGGGGTGGCGAATCTCGTGGCGCTGCTCGCGCTCGCGGGAGGTCTGTCGCTGAACGAGCGTAGTGCCCGCGCCCATGTGATGAGCGATCTGCTGGGCTCCGCAGCCGCGAGCGTCGCCGCGATCATCATTCTCCTCACCGGCTGGACGCTTGCCGATCCGCTGCTCTCGCTGCTGATATCGGCGCTGATCCTGCGCTCCGCCTGGGCGATCACCCGCGAGTCGGCGGATGTGCTGCTGGAAGGCGTCCCGGCCGGGTTCGACGTGACCCATATCGAAGCGGAACTGCTCGGCCACGTTCCCGGACTGATCGGGGTGCATCACGTGCACGTCTGGACCATGACCGGCGAGCGGCCGACGGTCACGCTGCACGCGAACCTCGCGGCCGGCACGGCGCACGGCGATGCGCTGTCGGCGATTCACGCCAGGCTTGCCTACCGGCTCCGGGTCGAGCACACGACCGTTCAGGTCGAGGAGGAGGGCGACTGCCAGACTCCCGAGTGCGGACCGGGAGTGTCGCGATGACCATGGGAATTACCCAGGCGGCGCTCAACCTCGGCACGGCCGTTGCGCTCGGTGCCGTCATCGGCTTCGAGCGCCAGTGGCGCCAGCGACTTGCGGGCTTGCGCACCAATACGCTCGTCGCGCTCGGGGCGGCTTCGTTCGTCATCTACGAGAATCTCTTTTCCACCGAGGCCAATCTCACGCGCGTGGCGGCGCAGGTGGTCTCGGGCATCGGCTTCCTCGGTGCCGGCATCATCTTCCGCGAAGGACTGAACGTCCGGGGCCTCAACACGGCTGCGACGCTGTGGTGCTCGGCAGCCGTGGGGGTTCTCGCCGGAGGCGGTGCGCTGTTGTACGCCGCGGTTGCGGCCGGCATGGTCGTCTTCGTCAATCTCCTGCTGCGCCCGCTGGTGCAGCGGATCAACCGCCAGCCACTCGCCACCGCGGAAGCGCCGAGCCGCTACGTGGTGAACGTGGTCTGCCGGGGCGACACGGAGGCGCACATACGTGCGCTGCTGCTGCAGGGGCTTACCGCCGGCGGCATCCGTCTGCATCGCCTCGACAGCTCCAACATCGAGGACTCCGATCGGGTCGAGGTGGTTGCGGAGCTGTCGGCCGAACGCGGCTCGGACAGCGTCCTCGAGCAGATCGTCGGCCGTCTGAGCCTCGAGCCCTCGGTGACGGCCGCACGCTGGAGCGTGGAAACCGCAATCGAGTGATCGGGAGGCTGCCCTCATGGCTACCGATGATATCAAGCGCTATCGGGACAACCTGCGCGATGAGCTCGACGGAGCGGCCCTCTACACGGCGATCGCAGCGGCCGAACCCGACCCGCTGCGCAAGGACCTGTTCCTCCAGCTTGCACAGGCAGAGGCTCGGCACGCCGAGTTGTGGCGCGGGAAGCTTGCCGAAGCCGGCGTCCGCGAGGAGCGCTACGTGCCGAGCTTTCGCACCCGGCTGCTCGCGAAGCTCGCGGCACGCTTTGGTCCCGCGTTCGTGATGCCGACCATTGCTGCGGCTGAGTTCTCCGATCGCAACAAGTACGCAAGCCAGCCGGACGCGCAGGCGATCTCGGCCGAAGAGCGCGGTCATGCTGCGGTGGTGCGCGAGATGGCCGGTGCGCCCGCGCGCGCACGCGTCACGGGTGCCGATATCGCACAGGCCGAGCCCTGGCACCGCGGTGCGTCGGGCAATAACCTGCGCGCGGCCGTGCTCGGGGCCAACGACGGTCTGGTCTCCAACTTCTGCCTGGTGATGGGCGTCGCGGGCGCGGCCGCCGGCAATCGCGTGGTGCTGCTCACCGGCCTCGCGGGACTCGTCGCGGGCGCCTGCTCCATGGCACTCGGCGAGTGGCTGTCGGTCACCAATGCGCGCGAGCTCGCGAGCACCCAGATCGCCAAGGAAGCCGAGGAGATCGAGCAGACGCCGCAGGCGGAACAGCGCGAGCTGGCACTGATCTACCAGGCAAAAGGCCTGCAGAAGGCGGATGCCGAGCGGGTGGCCGCCGAGCTCATGAGCGATAAGAAGGCCGCACTCGATACGCTCGCGCGCGAGGAGCTCGGCATCGACCCGCAGGAGCTCGGCGGCAATGCGCTGGCTGCGGCCGCCACTTCCTTCGTGCTCTTTTCGCTCGGTGCGATCTTCCCCGTGGCGCCCTTCCTCTTTCTGCAGGGCGCACGCGCGATCGGCATCAGTATTGCCCTCAGTGCCGCGGCGCTTTGCGCCAGCGGCCTCCTTACCTCGCTCTTCAACGGCCGCAGTCCCTGGTTCTCCGCTGCGCGGCAGATCGTGTTCGGATGTGCCGCGGCCGCGATCACCTACGGGATAGGGTCGCTCCTCGGAGTATCGCTCTCGTAGAACGACCGCCTGGCCGATATTCTCCAGGCGGGGCAGCCGGGCCCCTGACGCGCAGGTAGTCTCGACACGTGCAAGCGCACCTCGATCTCATCACCATCGGGCGCGTGAGCGTCGATCTCTACGGACAACAGATCGGCAGCCGCCTCGAGGACATCGCGACCTTCGCGAAGGCGGTCGGCGGATGCCCGGCCAACGTCGCGATCGGCGCGGCACGGCTTGGGCTTCGCGCGGCGCTGATCAGCCGCGTGGGCGATGAGCCCATGGGAAGGTTCGTGCTGGAGCAGCTCGCGCGCGAGCGCGTCGAGACCCGCGGCGTGCGGGTCGATCCGCAGCGCCTCACCTCGCTGGTGCTGCTGAGCGTGCGCGATCCACAGTCTTTTCCTCTGATCTTCTATCGCGACAACTGTGCCGACAGCGCGCTCGGCGAGGACGACATCGACGCAGAGCTGATCGCCGCCGCGCGGGCGGTGCTCGTGACCGGGACGCATTTCTCGCTTGCTGCCGCCGCGCGCGCGCAGCGCAAGGCGATCGACATCGCCAGGCGGCACGGCCGCACCGTGGTGCTCGACATCGACTACCGGCCGAATCTCTGGGGCATCGGTGGACACGACGCCGGGGAATCCCGCTACGCGCGCGCCGCGCGCGTGACTGAGGCGCTCACCGCGGTATTGCCCGAATGCGATCTCATCGTCGGCACCGAGGAGGAGATGCACATCGCCGCCGGCATCGAAGACACGCTCGCGGCGATCCGGCGCCTGCGCGCGCTTACCGCCGCCGTCATCGTCTGCAAACGCGGTGCCCGCGGCTGCGTGGTATTCGCGGGCGAGATCCCCGGCTCCCTCGAGCACGGCCTCATCGCAGCGGGCGTGGATGTCGAGATCTACAACGTGCTCGGTGCGGGCGATGCATTCCTTGCCGGGTTCCTGAGCGGTTACCTGCGTGGGCAGTCCCACGCCGAGAGTGCACGGCTCGGGAATGCGTGCGGCGCGCTGGCGGTCTCGCGGCTGCTGTGCTCGTCGGAGTTTCCGACGCGGGCTGAGCTCGAGCACTTCCTCGCTCACGGCAGCCGCCATCGCGCCCTGCGCGCGGACCCGTGGCTCAATCATCTCCACCGTGTGACCACACGCCGTCCGGGGCCGCAGACGCTGCAGGTGCTCGCCATCGACTACCGTGCGGCGCCCGGCGGGCTTGCCGGAGCCGCGGACGCAGCGCGCGAGCGGCTCGATTCTTTCGAGCGGCTCGCGGTGGATGCCGTCGCGGGCGTGGCGGCCGGCCGCGAGGGCTTTGGCGCCACACTCGATGCAACCCCCGGCGCCGCGGCGTGGCGCGCGATCACACGCAGCGCTCTCTGGATCGGCCGGGCCGTACCTCGGCGGGGAGCGCCGCCGCTCGAAGCGCCGTGCGCTGGCAGCCTCGCAGTGCAACTCACCGAGTGGCCGATCGGGATCACCGCCCATTGCCGGTACGAGGTCCACCCGGACGATGCTCGTCCGCTGATCGAGGCGCAGGAGCGCAGCCTCGGGGAGGTTGCGGCGCTCTGCCGC
>DASQRV010000139.1:0-8805 GCA_035642735.1 Steroidobacteraceae bacterium | reverse complement strand
GTCGAGAGCCCGACGTCCCGGTCGCGCGAGAGCGGCGGGATGCACAACAGGTTGAAGTCCATCGCCCCGCCGAGCGCGAACAGCCCGGTACCGCTGCCGGCGGTGCCGATGACGTCGTAATCGGTGACGGGCGCGCCGTCGTCCCCGTCGGGGTTCGACAGCGTGTAACCGATCGCAACACCGCCTGGCCCGCTGGCAGAGCGGTCGGGACGCTGCGCGGGAGCATCGCCCAGCATCCGCACGAGACGCGATTCCGCGAGCACGTCGGCCACGAAACGCCCCGAGGCCGGCGCGAGCGACAGTCGCCGGTAGATCTCCTGGTCCTCGACGAGCTCCGATCCTGCGGTGCGCACGCGCTGCAACACGAGGTTGAACCGCTCGTGCTCGGCCGCGGTGAGACCGTCGTAGTCCACCGAGGCGCGCAGGTACTCACGCGAGCCGGGATTCAGCGCGCTGAGGCGCAGTGCATCGCGGCCCGCCGGCAGCGTGAGTGTCGGCGGCCGGGCGCCATTGGTGACACGCACGATGCGCGCCTCGCGACCGCCGTTCTCGAAGAACTGCTCGACGGCATAGGCCAGCGTCGAGGGTTGCCACAGGCCACCGAAGTACTGTTGAAACTCGTTGAAGCTGCGGACCGTCAGCGCCTGGTGCACCGGTCCTTTGAGCGTGCGGCCTACGAAGGCCGCGACGGCGGTCGGCACGCGCTCGATCGCGTGATGGTCACGGCTTGATTGTGCGTGTTGTGCGCCTGCGCTAAGGCTATCGGCCACTCAAGCGCCTCATTGTTCTGCCGGCGCGACTCTAACACAGCGTGTCAGGCCATGGTCAGATTCCGGGACCGGGGCCGGACCGGTTGGATGCGCCAGTCCCTTCCTCGGCCTCCCGCCGCAGCTGCTCGGCGTGCGCCTGCTCGCGCTCCTCGCGCTTGCGAATGATCTCCGCCAGCATCAGACGGAGCCAGGGCGACAACGGTGGTTCAGGCGACTCTTCGGAAGCCGGTGACACTGTGCGAGGTTGCTCTTCAGCCGCCGTTCTTTTGCGGCGCGTGCTCGCCGGTCGCTGCGCCACGTGCGCTTGGCGCGGGGCTGGCACCTGCGGGCGCGCCGGGAGAGCTGCCCGGCTCGATCTCCGAAACGATCTGCCGGAAGGAGGCCTCGTCCATCGGCAGGTCTGACGTGCCGTCCCAGGTCGAGCCTTCGGGGAGCACGTTCTGCACCCGCGGCGCGGCTGCCAGCACCTGCTCCAGGCTGGCGTCCTCCAGGGTGACGGGCACCGGCACCCCCCGCGGGCTGTGTGCCAGGCTCGTCACGAGGTTCCAGTCGACCTGCTCGTGATGCGCCTTCACTTGCTGTTGCAGCCGCGTGGCAAGCGACTTGCTGAGCAGCTTCTTTTGCGCGTTGTTCCAGTCGCGCGTGTCGTCTTCCAGCACGTCATAGGCCTGCATGTACAGCTGGCCATCGCGCCAGCCGAACAGGAACGGCTGGTTGACGACACGCACCTCCGTGCCGATCGGCACGATGTTGAAGAACTGCTCGATGTCCTCCGGGTACAGCCGGATGCAGCCGTGGCTCGAGCGCAGCCCCACGCCCGCAGGCTTGTTGGTGCCGTGGATGAGATAGCTCGGCCACTGCAGGTAAAAGGCGTACTCGCCGAGCGGATTGTCGGGCCCGGGCCCTATCACCGGCTCGAGCTCCTCGCCGTTCTCGTGATGTTCCTTGCGTACGGACACCGGCACGCGCCAGGTGGGATCCTTCTGGCGGCGCACGATCTTGGTCACGCCTTCGGGGGTGCGCCAGCCGACCTTGCCGATGCCGATGGGATGCGTATACACCACGGGGTGCTCGCCGCGCTTCACCGGCGGGTAGTAGAAGATGCGCATCGCCGGAATGTTGATCACGATACCGGTGCGGGGTGCGTCCGGCAGGATGAACTGCGAGGGCACGACGATCTCGCGCCCCTCGCCCGGCAGCCACGGGTCGACCTTGGGATTGGCGCGCAGGATCTCCTCGTAACCGACGTTGAAGCGTCGGGCGATGTCGGTGAGCGTGTCGTCCTTGCCGGCCGCCACGACCTGCACCACGCCGACCACGTCCTGGTCGGGGCTGAGCGTGAAGCGCTCGCTGGCTACGGGGAGCGGCTGCGGCGGCGGTGCCGGCGGCGCGGGGGGTGGCGGAGGTGGCGGCGCCGGCCGGTGGCCGAACAACGAGCATCCTGCGAGTGCCACGCAAACGAGCGCCGCAGTCGCGGCGCGGGCGCTTCCTATTCTCATAGGAGGCGATTATGACCCATGTCTTCGCGCGTCCACCGCGGAAAATCGCGCCCGCCTCGCTCGATAAGCGCGCATCATCATGAAGAGGCGCGATTTTTCCGGGGACCTCGGCCTGGCGGACGCAGCTCGTCCTCTACAGCAGTACCGGCTGATTGGGCAGCTCGTTGTCGCTGGGGCGCGTGCCCGGGAGGTGCCGTCCGAGGAGCGCCCCCACGCCCAGGATTCCCACCACCGAGCCCTCGCGGAAACGTCCCTCGCGATAGTGATGCTCCATCTGGCGGCATACCGCATCCCACTCGGCCTGCGGAACCCGCGAAGCGATACCGCGGTCGGCGACGATCTCGACGTCGTGATCGGCCATCAGCACGTAGATCAGCACGCCGTTGTTGTGCTCGGTGTTCCAGACGCCGAACTGACCGAACAGCTGTAATGCGCGCGTGCGGGGCGGAAGGTCGCGCCACAGCTCCGGCACATCGAAGGACGTCTCGACCACGAAGCGGATCTCCCCGCCGTGGCGCGACTCGCATTCCGTGATTGCCTGCTCGATGGCGTCGCGCACTGCGCGCGGAAAGTGCTGGCGCGTGCTCCAGCGTGTAGTCGCGATATGACGAATGGCACGAGGAATTTTCACCGGCCGTCACCAGCTTCCGGAGGAGCCGCCGCCGCCGAAGCCGCCGCCTCCGCCGCCGAATCCCCCTCCGTAGCCGCCCCAGCCGCCGCCAAATCCTCCCGAGCGCGGTGAGCTCGACCAGCCGCTTGTCCGCGCGAGCCCCATGAGCATGGTGAGCAGGAACGCGCCGATCCCGGCCAGCCCGGCCAGTACCACCGCGTAGCCCGCGATCCACACCAGGGCGCCGGCGCCGAGGCCGGTGAGGAACGAACCCACCGTACGCCCGAAGATTGCGCGCAGCACCACCGAGCCGACCAGGACCGCAAAGAGCAGCTCCGGCAGGAGACTGCCACCGCCGCGATGTTGACCGGCTTGCCAGGAGTGCTCCGGCGGCGGCAGTGGCTCGCCCTGGATGAGCTTCATCATCTGATCGAGGCCGGCGTCGATGCCCTCGTAGTAGTTGCCTTCGCGGAAGGCCGGCGCGATGGTTTCCGAGATGATGCGGTTGGACATGGCGTCGGTGAGCACACCCTCCAGTCCGTAGCCCACCTCGATGCGCATGCGATGGTCGTTCTTGGCGATGAGCAGCAGGGCGCCGTCATCGACCCTCTTGCCGCCGACCGTGCCCCGGCCGAGCTTCCATTGATCGACCACCCTGATCGAGTACTGCTCGATCTCCTCGGGGCGCGTCGTCGGTACGATGAGCACGGCGAGCTGCGAGCCCTTCGCCACCTCGAAGGCGGCGAGCTTCTGCTCGAGCGCCGCCCGCTGCTCTGCGGTCAGCGTTTCGGCGAGATCGGTGATGCGCGCGGTGAGCGGTGGGACCGGCTGCAGCCCGGCCGTCGGTCCCTGTGCCAGAGCACTGAAGGACAACGCCAGCAGCAACGGCACCGCCCAGCGCGGGCCGCGGGTGGCGCGATGCGCCCTCCCGATCATTGCTTCGGCGGTTGTCCCGCTGGTTGCGGCGGAGGAGTGGCCGGTGCTCCAGGCGTGGAGGTGTCGAAGGTGACCGTCGGCGCGGTCGAGATCTGCTGCTCGTTGGCGACCGTGAAGTTCGGCTTCACCTGGAAGCCGAATATCTTGGCGGTGATGAGGGTCGGGAAGGTGCGCACCGTCACGTTGTAATCCTGAACCGCCTGGATGTAGCGGTTGCGCGCCACGGCGATGCGGTTTTCCGTACCCTCCAGCTGCGACTGAAGATCGCGGAAGTTCTGATCCGACTTGAGCTGCGGGTAGTTCTCGGTCACCGCGAACAGGCTCTTCAGGGCGCTGGTGAGCTGGTTCTGAGCAGCCTGGAACTTTTGAAAGAGCTCCGGGTTGTTGAGCACTTCGGGCGTCACCTGGATCGAGCCGACCCTGGCGCGCGCCTCGGTCACCTCGACGAGCACTCTCTGCTCCTGCGCGGCATAGCCCTTGACGGTGTTGACCAGGTTCGGGATCAGATCCGCGCGGCGCTGATACTGGTTGACGACCTCGGACCAGGCCGCCTTCACGGCTTCGTCCTTCGCCTGCAGGGTGTTGTAACCGCAACCCGACAGGGCCAGCACCGCGACCGCCAGAAAGGCTCTAGACCACGCGCGCATCGGCTTCTCCTTGTCTTGTGCTTATCTCAGGCGCCAGCCGGGATCCCCGGATGGTGTGGATTATTGTCACATGGCGGGGAAAGCCGCGTCGATCGCGGGGGCTCGGGAGGTTAAAAAAAACCCCAGGTTTTGAGGCCTGGGGTTCGTAAGGGCGGACCTTCGATGAAGGGAAGGAAGTCCGCCAGGGGATACCTCAGTGCAATCGGGCCCAATGCAGGATGCGGATGTCCTCCGAATCCAGGTCGAAACTCTGTGCCAGCAGCGCGCGCAGCTCGCGGTTGGCGCGCGCATGGGTCAGTGGCTGCCGCAGCTCCACGACACCGCTCCACTCGTTGCCGGCGAAGCTGTGTGCCTTGCCGCTGTGGGTCACGAAGTGCGTGTAGTACTTGGTAGCCACGGGCAAAAGATTAGTAGCCCGGCCGCGGAGCGTCCGTGAGATGTTCCACAGAACCCCGGATTTCTGTAAAAGTGATTGCGACATATTTCACAGGATTTTTCGGTGTATGGGACGCTTCCGGGTGTCGCCGCCGGCGGGCTCGAAATACGTCACCGCCGCCGGCGCGCGGCGACTGCGGCAAGAGCTCGAGCAGCTCTGGCGCGAGGAGCGTCCGCGGGTCACTCAGGCGGTCGCGGCGGCCGCCGCGCAGGGGGATCGCTCCGAGAACGCCGAATACACCTACGGCAAGCGGCGGTTGCGCGAGATCGACCGCCGGGTCCGCTTCCTGCGTCGCCGCCTCGAAGGCATGGTGATCGTGGACCAGCCTCCCGCCGATCCGCAGCGGGTGTTCTTCGGCGCCTGGGTCCAGCTCGAGGCCGAGGACGGTAGCCGCTCGCGCTACCGCATCGTGGGGCCGGACGAATTCGACATGGCGCCCGGCTACATCAGCATGGACTCGCCCCTCGGCCGGGCACTGCTGCGACGGCGGATCGAGGAGGAAGTCACCGTCGAGACTCCGGCCGGCAGCTGCGTCTACGCGATCGTAGCGATCGACTACGAGCAGCAGAATTGAGGTGCGGCGGCCGAGGGCGGCGCCGTTACCAGATCACGCGCACGTTCTTGAACTGCCAGGGATCGCTCTTGTCGATGTCCTCGGTGAACAGTCGCTCGCGCTCGTGCAGCGGCGTCCAGTCGGTGTACTCACCAACCACCGGGCCCAGGTAGGGCATGCAGATCTCGAGGTTGCGCCTGAAATCCATCTCATCGGGCTCGACGATGCCGAGATTGGGATTCTCCATCGCCCACACCATCCCGGAGAGCACTGCGACGCACACCTGCAGGCTGGTGGCGTTGTTGTACGGAGCGAGCTTGCGAGCCTCGAGGATCGAGAGCTGCGAGCCGTACCAGTAGGCGTTTTTCTTGTGCCCGGCGAGCAGCACTCCGAGCTCATCGATCCCATCGGTGATCTCGTCCATCAGGATGCGCTGGCGCTCCTGCTGCACGTAGTTGCGGCCGGCCAGCTCGTGCACCGAAACGATGGCTGAATCGCACGGGTGGTAGGCGTAGTGCACGGTGGGGCGATAGGCCACCTGCGCCCCCTCGCGCACCGTGAGGTAGTCGGCGATGGAGATGGCTTCCCCGTGCGTGATACAGAAGCCGTTGAAGTGCCCGCCCCGCGGCGTCCAGGTGCGTACCCGGGTGCCGGCCCCCGGCTGCATCAGGTAGATCGCCGCCATGCAGCCGGAGTCGTGACGCTTGCCATCGCGCGGAAAGTTGCGCTCGTGCGTGCCCCAGCCCATCTCGCTCGGCTGGGAGCCCTCGCTGACGAAACCGTCGATCGACCAGGTGTTGACGAATTCGCCCAACTGCTTCGGTACGCTCGAGACCTGGGTGTCGCGCTCGGCGATGTGCACGACCTTCACGCCGAGCCGTCGCGCCAGCTCGCCCCATTCGGCGCGCGAGGTCGGGTTGCCGGCGGACACCTGGGTGTCGCGGGCGATGTTGAGCAGCGCCTGCTTGAGGAAGTGCGACACCAGGCCGGGGTTGGCACCGTGCGTGAGCACGGCCGTCGGCGCGCGCGTATTGCCCGCGCGCAGCGCGAGAGCCTCCTCGCGCAACACGTAGTTGGTGCGGCGCGCGGCGGGAACGGTCGGGTCGGTGTAACCGCCCGGCCAGGGCTCGATGCAGGTATCGAGGTACATCGCGCCCTTCTCCCAGCACAATTTGATCAGGGCGAGGCTCGAGACCTCGACCGAGACGTTGACGAGGAAGTCGCCGCGACCGAGGAGCGGATTGAGAACGCGGCGGTAGTTTTCGCGCGTCAGGGGCTCCTTGACGAGCTTGATGCCGTACTTCTCCGCCTCCGCGCGGCCGCGATCGTCCGCCGTCACGATGGTAATCCGCTCGGCAGCTATGCCGATGTGGCGCAGCACCAGCGGCAGCACGCCCTGGCCGATGCTGCCGAAACCGACGAACAGGATGCGCGCGGGAAAATCGACGTGAACTTTGTGCTTTTCGCTCATGATGGATGCTGACTGCAGTCTCCGGGCCGCGGGACAACCGAAGGGTATCAATCGGCTCCGCGCGGCTCAATTTCAATGCGGCCGGCCGTCGCCGCATGACGTCAGCCCGTGCGCCAGTGCGGCGGATAGGTGCGCTCGTAACCGGGCAGAGCCGCGACGCGAGCGAGCCAGCGCCCGAGCGCGGGATAGTGCACCTCCAGCGGCATGAAGCGCGAGGAGAGCTGCGCTGCGCTGGGCTTCTCGAGCGCGCGCTTCAACAGCTGGATGCCCGGAAAGATGACCAGATCCACCGCCGAGCAGGCGTCTCCCACGATCCAGTCGGACTTCGACAGCCGCCCTTCGATGGTGCGCGCCTCGCTCGCGACCGAGTGCATCGCCGAGGTGACCGCATCGCTGTCGAGATCGGCGCTGCCGGAGAACACGGCCTCGGTAATGAGATGCACGTGCGGCTCGATGTACGCCTGGTACTCGCAGATGACGCGCATCATGGTGCCGGCCTCCTCGGGCGTGCGCCCGAACAGCGGCGGCTGCGGGTACTTGAGGTCGAGATAGTAGAGGATGGCGAGCGACTCGAAGCACACGTAGTCGCCATCCTTCAGCACCGGCACCCGCCCGCGCGGGTTGAGCGAGAGCATCTCCTGCGACTTGTGCTCCTGCTTGGAGAACTGCAACAGGTGGCTCAGGTACGGCAGGTGTTTGTATTCGAGCGCCAGCAGCACCCGCCACGCGTACGGACTGCCGCTCCCCCAGAAAACCTCGATTGCCATCGTCGCCTCGCCCGAGGTAGTGCTCGCGATTGTAACGACAACCCCATGACGCCGAAAATGCGTCTCTATGCCGACCACTCTGATCGAACCCGCGGAGCTCGCCCGGCATCTCGGCGATCCCGATTGGGCAATCGTCGATTGCCGCTTCGACCTCGCCCGCCCTGGGTGGGGGGCGCAGGCGTTCGCCGCCTCCCACATCCCGCACGCGCTCTACGCTCACCTCGATGAGCACCTCTCGGCGCCGCGCACGGCGCGCTCGGGCCGCCATCCGCTGCCGCAGATCGAAGGACTCGCGGCCACCTTCGGGCGCTGGGGCATCGATGAGCGGGTGGCGGTGACCGCCTACGATCAGGGCTCGGGCGCGTTCGCGGCGCGGCTGTGGTGGCTGCTGCGTTGGCTCGGACACGTCGAGGTTGCGGTGCTCAACGGCGGCCTCGCCGCCTGGGAGCGTGCCGGACTGCCGCTCTCGACCGCGATCGAGCCGCGCGCACCGCGCCGCTTCACGGCCCGGCCCGACGCGCGCCTGCTGGCCGGCGGCAGCGAGGTCGCGGCCGCGGTACGCTCGGGCGCGTTCGTTCGCTCCGAGCAACTGCTGGTCGATGCGCGCAGCGCCGATCGCTTTGCGGGCGAGAACGAGACGATCGATCCGGTCGCCGGGCACATCCCCGGGGCGCGCAATCATCCCTTCGCCGCCAACCTCGACGCGCAGGGCCGCTTCCTCGAGGCCGGGCACCTGCGCCGCTCGTGGGAAAACACGCTGCGCGGAGCGTTGCCGCAGCAGCTGATCGCCATGTGCGGCTCCGGGGTCACCGCTTGCCACAACCTGCTCGCGCTCGAGGTGGCAGGCCTCGGCGGTGCGCGCCTCTACGCCGGCTCGTGGAGCGAATGGATCACGGATCCGGCTCATCCGATCGCGCGCGGACCGGAGGAGCCCCCGCGTGAGCGGCGCGAAATTGGCGGCTGAGACACTCTTACTTCACACACATTTTTGATATAAACGCGCCCCGTGGCAGCCGACGCGAAGAGCGCTCTCAACGGCGCTCGCAAGTTCAATCCCGCGCAGCCCTGGCGGATCGAGGACTCGCTCGATCTCTACAACGTCGCCGCCTGGGGCAA
>DASQRV010000138.1:0-2576 GCA_035642735.1 Steroidobacteraceae bacterium | reverse complement strand
GGCGCATCGCCCACCTCCAGCCGTGTGATGCCGGGTGCCACGGTGACGAGCCGCGTGGGGCGCGTACTGGCGGCGGCGCGTATCGCGACCACGCCGCCGAAGGAAAACCCGGCGAGCCACAACACCGCCTGCGGCCAGCGCTCGCGCCCGTGGGCGATCACCGCCAGCGCATCGGCGACCTCGCCGGGGCCCTCAGCGTGACTGCCCTCGCTCGCTCCGACACCGCGAAAGTTGAAACGGATGGTGGGCGTGCCGAGCTCCTGGAAGGCGCGCGCCAGTGTCCAGACCACCTTGTTGTCCATCGTGCCGCCGTAGAGCGGATGGGGATGGCAGATCACGCCGAAGGCGGCCGGCGTCGCGTCGGGCCCGGCGGGGGTCTCGATGAGCGCCTCGAGTGCGCCCGCGGGGCCCGCAAGCCGCAGCCGCTCTGCCTGCGGGGGTTTCACGGTCGGAAGGACCTCAGGACGCGGCTTCCGGTGGAGCCGCGAGGCGCACCAGCAGGCGATTCAGCCGCTGCACGTAGTCCGCCGCATTGGCAAGCGGCGCCCCCTCGGCGAGCGCCGCCTGGTCGTACAGCAGCTGCGCGAGCTCCCGGAACTCGCCCGTCTCCGCGCGCCCATCGAGGTACCTGACGAGCGGATGCCCGACATTCACCTCGAGCAGCGGGCGTGACTCGGGGACCTTCTGCCCGGCGACCGCGAGAATGCGCCGCATCGGCTCTGACAGGTCATGTTCCCCGCGCACCAGCACCGCCGGGGATTCCTTCAGGCGATCGCTGATACGCACCTCGCTGACGCGCTCACCGAGTGCGTCCTTGATGCGCTTCAGCAGCCCCTTGCTCTCCTTGAGCTCCTCATCGTGCTGCCTGCGGTCGGCGTCGCTCGTGAGACCCCCGAGCTCGAGGTCTCCGCGCGTAGCGTCTTTGAAGCGCTTGCCCTCGTAGTTCTCGATGTGCCCCATGACCCATTCGTCGATGCGGTCCGCAAGCAGCAGCACCTCGATGCCGCGCTCCTTCAGGCGCTCGATCGCAGGACTCGCGCGCGCCGCGGCGACACTCTCGGCGATGACGTAGTAGATACGCTCCTGGCCCGGTTGCATGCGCGCGACATAATCCGCCAGGCTCACCGCCTGGGCGTCGTCCTCACGGCAGGTGCTGGCGAAGCGCAGCAACGGCAGGATCGCCGGCTGGTTGGCGTGGTCCTGCGCGATGCCTTCCTTCAGCACCGCGCCGAACTCCTTCCAGAAGGTGGCGTACTTCCCGGGCTCCTCCTTCGTGAGCCGCGTGAGCAGCTCCAGCACGCGCTTGGTGAGGCCGCTGCGGATGGCCTCGACCTCCGGGTCCTGCTGCAGGAGCTCGCGCGAGACATTCAGCGGCAGGTCGCTCGAATCCACCACGCCCTTGATGAACCGCAGGTACAGCGGCAGGAACTGCTCGGCGTCGTCCATGATGAAGACGCGCCGCACGTAGAGCCGCAAGCCCCGTGCGCCCTCGCGCTGCCACAGGTCGAAAGGCGCGCGCCCGGGCACGTACAGCAGGCTGATGTACTCACGCTTGCCCTCCACCTTGTTGTGGCTCCAGGCGAGCGGGTCGGTGAAATCGTGGGCGACGTACTGGTAGAACTGCCGGTACTCCTCGTCCGGGATCTCGGTGCGCGGCAGCGTCCACAGCGCCTTCGCCTGGTTGACGACCTCGTACTCGAGCGACGCCTCGCCCTCCTTGCGCATGCGCACCGGGAAGCCGATGTGGTCGGAGTAGCGGCGGATCAGTGCGCGCAGCCGCAACGGGTCGGCGAACTCGCGTGCGTCGGCTTTCAGGTGTAGCGTCACCGCGGTGCCGCGCGCGGGCAGCGTCACGCTCTCCACCGTGAACTCGCCGTCGGCCGCCGACTCCCAGCGCACACCGCTCGCAGCCGCTTCCCCGGCCTGGCGCGACTGCACCACGACGCGGTCGGCGACGATGAATGCGGAATAGAAGCCGACGCCGAACTGACCGATGAGCTGCGAGGCCTTGCGCTCATCGCCCGAAAGCCCGCGGAAGAACTCCGCAGTGCCCGAGCGGGCGATGGTGCCGAGATTGGCGATAGCCTCCTCGCGCGTCATGCCGATGCCGTTGTCGGTTACGGTCACCGTGCCGGCGACCGCGTCCGCGTCGACGCGGATGCCGAGCTCGGGGTCCTCGGCGAGCAGCGCGCTGTTGGCGATGGCGGCGAACCGCAGGCGATCACACGCATCGGAGGCGTTGGAGATCAGCTCACGCAGGAAGATCTCCCGGTGGCTGTACAGCGAGTGGATCATGAGCTTCAGCAGCTCGCGCACCTCGGCCTGGAAGCCGTGCGTCTGGCGCTGACCGGCAGTGCCGCCCGGCTCCGTGCCCGGCGTTTGAGGCGTCTTGGAAGGTTCCATACTGGTACGTCCGCGCAGCTGTGAGGCTTCGAGGATCTGGGGAACCCCGGGGCATTTTCAAGCGCCGCCACCGGCGTCCCCGGGAAATCGCGCATCTTGATTAGAGGTGAACTATCTCCGTTCGTGCTGAGCACGATTTCCTGGGGTGGCCTGCGCCACGAGGCAGGTTACCA
>DASQRV010000137.1:0-7373 GCA_035642735.1 Steroidobacteraceae bacterium | reverse complement strand
CGGTACGCTCGGCCCAGGCGAGGAACTGCGGCAGCCGCTCGGTGTAATCCCACGCCGAGCGCAACAGCGCCAGATCGAAGCGTGCCCAGTCGACCTCGTCATCGTCCCAGTCGACGATTTCCGCGGACGCGCCGCCCGCCGCGAATGCAGTCACCAACGGCGGCAGATCCTCATCCAGGGCGCGCGCGGCGCGGCAGGTAACGAGTGCAACGGCGATTGCGGCCGGGCGCGTCGCGGTCACTCGCGGATTCCCGTGCCGCGATTCATCAGCACCACGGCCGCCGCGTAGAGCAGCAGCGCCGCGACCGTCATCAGCGCGAAGGCAGCACCGACGTCGACGTCGGAAACGCCCAGGAAGCCGAAGCGGAAGGCGTTCACCATGTAGAGGATCGGGTTGGCGAAGGAGAGTCTGCGCGCCCAGTCGGGCAACAGGCTCACCGAGTAGAACACGCCGCCGAAGTAGGTGAGCGGGGTCAGCACGAAGGCCGGGATCCAGTTGACCTGGTCGAAGTTTTTGGCGAAGAGTGCGTTGAGGAAGCCGCCGAGCGCGAAGGTGAGCGAGGTGAGCAGCAACGCCGCCAGCACCACCAGCAGGTGGTGCACCTGCAGGTGCGTGAACACCAGCGAGACTACCGTCACCGCAGCGCCGACCAACACACCGCGCACCACGCCGCCCACGGCGTAGCCGCCGACGATCACCCAGTTCGGCAGCGGCGACACCAGCAGTTCCTCGACGTGCTTGCCGAACTTGGCGCCGAAGAACGAGGCCACGACGTTGCCGTAGGAGTTGGTGATCACCGACATCATGATGAGGCCGGGCGCGATGAACTGTTTGTAGTCGAACCCGCCCATGGCGCCGACGCGCCGCCCGATGAGGCTGCCGAAGATCGCGAAGTACAGTACCGCGGTCACCACCGAGGGGACGATGGTCTGTCCCCAGATGCGGATGATGCGTCCGTACTCGCGGATCACGATCGTCTTGAAGCCGATCCAGCGCACCACATCGAGACGGATCGGCTCGGCGGCCGGCTGAGCCACGCTGCTCATCGCGGGGTCTCCAGGCGTGCGTGGCTGCGGCTGGCAGCCGGCCGCGCGCCGCCGTTGCGCACCCCATCGCCCGCGGCTGCCCGCCCCTCGACCAGCTGCATGAAGATCTCCTCCAGGCGGTTCACCTTGTTGCGCATGCTGAGCACCTCGATGCCGAGCGCGGACAGCCGTGCGAAGATGTCGTTGAGGCTCTCTTCCTTCGAGACCTCCACTTCGAGCGTGTGGTCATCGATCAGCGCCGCCACGTAGCCCGGCAGCGGCGGCGCCACCGCGAGCGGCTCACGCAGGTTGAGGACGAAGGTCCCGACGTGCAGGCGGCGCAGCAGGCTGCTCATGCGGTCGCGCTCGACGATGCGGCCGCCGTTGATGATGGCGATGTTGCGGCACAGCGTCTCGGCCTCCTCGAGGTAGTGGGTGGTGAGGATGATGGTGGTGCCGCGCGCGTTGATCTCGCGGAGAAAATCCCACATCGAGCGGCGGATCTCGATGTCGACGCCGGCGGTGGGCTCATCGAGGATCAGCAGACGCGGCTCGTGCATCAGCGCCCGTGCGATCATCAGGCGGCGCTTCATGCCGCCGGACAGCCCGCGCGAAATGCCGTTGCGCTTGTCCCACAGCTGCAGCTGCTTCAGATATTTCTCGGCGCGCGCCCGTGCCAGCGCGCGCGGGATGCCGTAGAAGCCCGCCTGGTTCACCACGATGGTGAAGGGCGTCTCGAACATGTTGAAGTTGATTTCCTGCGGCACGATGCCGATGCACGCCTTGGCGGCCTCGAGCTCGCGGTCGATGTCGTGGCCGAACACGCAGGCGGTGCCGCCGCTCTTGTTGACCAGCGAGGTGATGATGCCGATCAGCGTGGTCTTGCCGGCGCCGTTGGGGCCGAGCAGCGCGAAGAAGTCGCCACGCTCGACATCGAGATCGATGCCGCGCAGCGCCTGCACGCCGTTGCTGTAGGTCTTGGTGAGTCCCCGTACGGAGAGCGCGTTCATGAGCCGGAGGATCGGGGCTCCCGTGCGCCAGTGCAAGTCATGGCGCGCCGCACGAAGGGGGTATTGACGCGCTGCTGCCGCGTCTTTGGGCCGTCAGCTCGCCGTCTTCATGAGCCCGGTCGCCGGGCGCCCGTCGATCGCGTCCCGCGCCACTGCGGCGCCCGCGGCCCCGTCCTCCGCTGGCTGGAACGACCAGCCGTCGCGGCCCTGCGCCTTGGTGGCATAGAGCGCCAGGTCCGCGAGTCGCACGGCACGCTCGTGGGAGTAATCGCCGCCGGGCTCGATCGTGGTGACTCCGATGCTCACCGTCACGTACGGGCGCGTGTTCGAGGCAGCGTGCGCGATACCGAGCTCGGCCACCGCCCGGCGCATGCCGTCGGCGACCGCCGCGGCATCGGCGCGGGTGCTGTCCACCAGGATGGCAATCATTTCCTCGCCGCCGTAGCGCGCCACGACGTCGACCGGCCGGCGGCGCGCGGCGCCGCTGATCGCGGCCGCGACCTCGCGCAGGCAACGGTCGCCCTCCTGGTGCCCGTAGCGGTCGTTGTACGCCTTGAAGTGATCGACATCGATGAGCAGCAGCGACACCGGCAGCCGTGCGATCTGTGCGTGTTGCCAGAGAGTGCGCGCCTGCTCCTCGAGCGCGGCGCGATTGAGGAGACCCGTGAGCCCGTCGTGCGTGGCGACTTCCGCCAGCCGCCGCCGCTCGAGGAACGCCACGCGGATGGCGTACTCGAGCGCGTAGCAGCCGGCGCCGCCGATGAAGTTGGCGCACAACAGCACGAACAGCGAGTAAATCGCTACCGGCACGGCGATCGCGCCGGCGAGCGCGGCAATGGCATAGGCCCCGATCAGCAGCAGGTTACTGCGCAGCGCCGCGTTGAACGACAGCCCGAGCATGAAATAGAAGTAGAACGCCGCGAGCAGCAGCCGCGCGGCCACCAGCGGCAGCTGTGCCGGCGTGGCCTCCACCGCCATGATCACCGTGCCGACACCGAACAGCGGCGCGCCGATCTGGATCGCCGGCTGGTACCAGCGCAGGTACAGGCGCGGCGTGGTGAGCACCAGCATGATGAGCACCAGCGGCAGCTGCAGGCCGAAGCGCCAGATATCGGGGGGCGCGAGGCGCGGCCCCACCAGCAGCCAGTGATCGATGACGGCGAAGCCAAGCGTGGTGCCGAGCGCCACCAGCAGGCTCACGCGGATCCACGGCCGCACCGCGGCCCGGTAGCTCAGCCGGAACTGCCGTTCGAGATCGGCGTCGGGGAAACGCAGCTGCCCGCGGTGCGCGCGCCGTCTGAGCGATGCGGAGCCCTCCGCGTGCGTCGTGCGCAACCAGCAGCCCCCTTATCGCGCTGGCTTACAGTGTCAGCGCAACGGCTCCGGTCCGCTCTCCTCCTTCGCGGACGCTTTCACGCGCGTGCGCCATACCTCATACGGGTCCCAGCCTGGCCGCGGAGTCGCGAGTCTGTCCAGAGCGTCCAAGTCGACGTCATCTCCGTCCAGATCATCCATGGTCCCGCTGAATTCCTCGTTAGCCGCCGCTGTCAACGGCTGGCGTACGGGAAATCCTTCCGCACCTTTCCTTTTCATATTGCTCGCGCTCCTGCTTTATGGTCGACCAGACCCGTTATGTTTTCTTCCTTAAGCCCGCGCACTGTCCATAGTGCGACGTGGTTCACAGAGTCTATGTCGTCCGCGCGACAAAAGCGAACTGTCGAAGTGACTGATTAAGCTAACGTTATGTAACCCTGGGGGTGTCCGTGCGACGCACTGCATCAGTGCAGCGTCACTCGGCGAAATAACGGGCCAGGTATTCCTGGAATGTTCCCCGGTCGGACGCCTCGATCGCGTGCTGCGCTGCGAGCGACTCGCGCGCCTCGAGCGAGAACTCCCGCAGCCGCTCCTCGTTGGGCGGATACAGGTCGAGAAAATAAGCCTTGTGGGTCGCCGACATACGCAGCGCCAGGTCGAAGAAGGACTCCCCGGCGGCAAGCTCGGCCATGAGCCGCGCCGACGGAGTCAGTGCGACGTCCTCCACCTTGGCCGTCTGCGCGGCGAGCGCCTGCGAATAGGGCCTGTCGGTGCCACCGTGGTCCAGGACTTCGCAGATGCCGGTCATGGCATCGAGGAGCTCGCGGGCCCAATCGCGCATCGGCACGCTGCGCCCCTCGCGCCACAGAGTGAGCCCGGGCTCGCGGCCGCGCCGTGCCACCGTCT
This sequence comes from Steroidobacteraceae bacterium, assembly GCA_035642735.1. Lineage (GTDB taxonomy): Bacteria > Pseudomonadota > Gammaproteobacteria > Steroidobacterales > Steroidobacteraceae > 13-2-20CM-66-19. The sequence goes on along the minus strand of DASQRV010000137.1, from coordinate 3,117 downwards.
GGTGGTTCTCATCGAGCGCCGCCTGCTCGGCGGCGGCGATCGGCGCGCTCTCCTTCATGAGACACAGGGCGAGGAATGCCTCGAGGAAGCGCAGCTTGTTCTGATTGACACCGACGGGATCGAAGGCGCTCACATCGAGCGCGCGTACCTCGACGTATTCGACACCCGCACGACGCAGCGCCTTGGTGGGGCGCTCACCGGAGCGCGCCACGCGCTTGGGGCGTATGAAGCTGTAGTACTCGTTCTCGATCTGCAGGATGTTGGCGTTCAACTGGCGCCACTCGCCGTTCACCTCGACGCCGAGCGACTCGTACGGCGGGTACGGCGTCGTGATGGCTCGTGTCAGGTCGTGCACGTACTCCTCGAGGTTGTTGACCGACACCGACAGCCCCGCCTGGTTGCGATTGCGGTAGCCGACATCGCTCATGCGCAGGCTCGTGGCATGGGGCGCGAACGCCGTGCCGCCGCCGAAGTCCTCGAGCCCGAAGCGCCGGCCGCGCAGGAACGACTTGCAGACCACCGGTGACACCCCGAACAGGTACAGCACCAGCCAGCCATAGCGCCGGTAATTGCGCAGCAGATCGAAATAGCAGGCCGACACGAAGGGCTGGCCGTGCCCGGCCGCGCCGCGCACGGCCGCCCACACTTCCCAGAATGGCAGCGGGAAGGAGTAGTTGAAGTGCACGCCGGAGATCGCCTGCATCATACGTCCGTAGCGCAGGCCGAGGCCGTTGCGATAGACGGTCTTCATGCGCCCGACGTGCGAGGCGCCGTACTGCGCGAGCGGTATGTCGGCATCGTTGGCGATCGCGCACGGCATGCTGGTCGCCCACAGCAGCTCATCCCCGAGGTGACGGTAGACGAACTGGTGCAGGTCGAGCAGGTACTGCAGCAGTTCCCAGCTGTGTGTGAACGCCGGCGTGACCAGCTCGATCAGCGCTTCCGAGTAATCGGTGGTGATGTGCTCGTTGGTGAGCGCCGAGCCGAGCGCCGGCGGGTGCGGAGTGCGTGCCAGGCCCCCGCCCGGCAGCACCCGCAGCGACTCCTTCTCCACACCCTTGGCCCCGCCCGCAAGGAGCTGCGGCTCGCCACCGTTGACGAGACCCGCCACGCGGCGCTCGAACACACGGTCGATACCCGGTCGGCTCATGGGTGCCTGCCGCCGGGCGCTGCGTTACCAGCGGCGGCGGCCGCTGAGCACTTCGAGGCACATGGTGAAGTCGCCGCGCAGGCTGTAGAGCGGGTGGCGGAAGGTGGCCGGCGAGTTACCCTCGAAGAGCCAATGGCCGAGCCATGCGGGCAGGTAGCCGGCGAACGGCACCGCCAGCAGCCAGCCCCAGTGCCCGCTCGCAATGGCGCCGACCGCCGCGGCGAGTGCCAGCAGCGTGCCGGCCACGTGCAGCCGGCGCGAGGTGCGGTGGGCATGCTGATGCAGATAATAAGGATAGAACTCGCGAAAGCTCGCAAAGCGCGCCTGCTCCATTGCCCGAACATCTTGCCGCCTCGCCCGCAGTCCGTGCAAATCAAGCGCCGGCGAAGGCGGCACGCACGATGCTGAGGACCGTGCACAGCGCGACGACCACGAGCGGCGGGACGCGTTGTGTAATGAGCAACAGGAGCGCACCGGCCGCCACGGCGATGTCCGCGGGGCCGTGTATGGCGCTGGTCCACACCGGCTCGTAGAGCGCCGCCGCCAGGATGCCGACCACCGCCGCGTTGACACCGGTGATCCCCGCCCGCAGGCGGGTGCGCTGCGCGAGCACCGTCCACAGCGACGAACCGGCCACCGCCAGCAGCAGCCCCGGGAGGAAGATGGCAACGAGCGCGATGAGCGCGCCGGCGGTCGGGGTGCTGACGGCGGCGATCGCCCCGAGGTAGGCGGCCACGGTGAACAGCGGGCCCGGCATCGCCTGGGCGAGCCCGTAGCCGCCGAGGAACGCGTCATCCGACAGCCAGCCCGGCACCAGCGGGGCGCGCAACAGCGGCAGCACCACGTGCCCGCCACCGAACACCAGCGCACCGGCGCGGTAGAACACCTGCGCCAGCGCGACACCGCTGTGCGGATAACGCCAGGAGAGCAGCGGGAGCGCGAGCAACAGCACGCTGAATGCGGCGAGCGCCAGCCACGCGGCGCGCCCGCGGGCGAGCGGCTCCGACACCAGCGGCGGAACGCTCGCGGGTCGGCACCACAGCACTCCAGCCGCCAGGCCCAGCGCCAGCGCTGCGAGCTGCGCGCCGGCGGCGCCGCCGGCGAGCAGCAGCGCCGCGGCTCCCAGCGCAATCAATCTGGTGCGGGTGTCGGTGCTCAGCCGCCGCGCCATGCTCCACACCGCCTGCGCGACCACCGCCACCGCCACGAGCTTCAGTCCGTGGACCGTCGCTTCCACCAGCGGTCCCTGCAGCTGCGTCGACAGCCGCGCGCAGGCATACAGCACCAGCGCCGAAGGCAGCGTGAATCCAACCCAGGCCGCGAGCGCGCCGCCCCAGCCGGCACGATGCAGCCCGATGAGAAATCCCACCTGGCTGCTGGTCGGCCCGGGAAGGATCTGGCACAGCCCGACGAGCCCCCCGTACTGCTCCGTGCTCAGCCAGCCGAGCTCGCGCACGTAGGTGCGCTCGAAATAGCCGAGATGCGCGATCGGACCGCCAAAGGAGGTGAGGCCGAGCCGCAGCGCGACTCGCAGCACCTCAGCGGGGTGGCCGCGAGGCGATTGCGTCGCCGGCGTCGGCATCTAGAGCGAGGCGAGGAGGTCCCCGTGCCACGCCCGGTCGTGTCGATACGCGTCCAACTGCTCGGTGAGCGTACGGGTGCTCATTATTTAACTAACGCTCCAGTATGGCGCTGACTCCCATGCCGCCCGCGGTGCACACCGAGATCAGCCCGCGCGCCGCGCCCGGCTCACCGGCCAGCAGCTTGGCGAGAGTCGCGACGATGCGCGTGCCGGTGGCGGCGAAGGGGTGGCCGAGCGCGACGCTGCCGCCCTTCACGTTGAGCCTGGCGCGATCGATGCTGCCGAGCGGGCCCGGCAGTCCCAGCACCTCGCGGCAGTAGTCCGCCGACTCCCAGGCCTTGAGCGTGCACAGCACCTGCGCCGCGAACGCCTCGTGGATCTCGTA
>DASQRV010000136.1:0-9436 GCA_035642735.1 Steroidobacteraceae bacterium | reverse complement strand
CTCCACCGTGACGAGCAGCTGCCGTGCCGCGAGCGCCGCCTCTTTCGCCGCTCCCACGATCCCGCGGATGAGCACATTGCCCCGGGCATCGATCTGCTGCGCGTGGAGGATCGTGACATCGGGAGTGAGCGCCGGAACGAGCGCAAGCGCGGCGTTCGTGAAGGGGCAGGGCAGCGCCTGCACGGCAGAACCCTGAACGCGCGTGAGATCCGTCGGCGCACCGCGGCGCGCGAGCCCGCAGGGCAGGCCGCTCGCGCCTGCCTGGTAGGCGACCGCCATCTCGGCGTGCGTGAACTCCGCGAGCACGAGCGGCTGCGGCCAGCCGTGCTCGACCGCATCGCGCAGCCGATGAAGCGAGCCGACGCCCGGATTCCCGCCCCACGAGAAGGTCAGCCGCGCCGCGCAACCCATGCCGATCAGCTGGTCGTACACCACGTCCGGCGTCATGCGGATCAGGTGCAGGCCGCGGCGGCGCTGGCGGATGATCTCGTGCCCGGCGGCATTGGGAATCAGGTGCGTGAAGCCTTCGAGCGCAACGCTCGCGCCATCCTTGACGTAGGTTGCAATCGCTTCGCGCAGTGACAAGAGCGGCATGTGCTCACTCGACGACGGTCTGTGACTGCTCGCGCAGGTACTGCGGCAGGTAGTAGAAGGAGCCCATCGCTTTGCCGGTCGAGCCGGAGCCCTTCCAACCGCCAAACGCCTGGTAGCCGGGCCAGGCGCCGGTGGTGGCGCCCTGTGGGCGGTTCGCGTACGTGACTCCCGCCTCGATGTGCTCCTGGAACCAGGGGATTTCCCCGGCAGCGCCGTAGAATCCGGCCGTGAGCCCGAGCGGTGAGGCATTTGCGAGCGCCATGGCCTCATCGTTGGAAGACACCCGCTGCAGCATCACGATCGGCAGGAACATCTCCTTCTGCCAGAGCGGATGATCGGGCGGGGCCTCGGCGAGCGTCGGCCGCACGAAGAAGCCGTGTCCGCATGCGCCCTCGCGCAGCTGCTCGCCGCCTGCGAGGATGCGCGCGCCGGAGCTGCGCAGCTGCGCGGCGTAGCGCGCGTAGTCGTCATAACCGGACCGGGTCGCGACCGGACCCAGCCAGTTCTCGCGCCGCGCCGGGTCACCGATACGGAGCGCTGCCATCTCGCCGAGGAGCTTGTCGATGAGCGCATCGGCGACCTCGCGGTGCACGTACAGCCGCGAGAGCGCCGAGCACTTCTGGCCGCCCATGCCGAACGCCGAGCGCAGGATGCCGGCCGCGGCGCGCGTGAGATCCGCGCGTGCGGTGACGATGCAGGCGTTCTTGCCGCCCATCTCCGCGATGCAGGGGCGTGAGTAGGGGCCTGACTGGAACTTCTGCGAGATCTGCCGGCCGACCTCGTAGGAGCCGGTGAAGGTCACCCCGGCGGTGAGCGGATGATCGACGAGCGCCGCGCCGATCTCGGCACTCGAGCCGCTGAGATAGTTGAACACCCCGGCGGGGAGTCCCGCATCGCGCAGGCAGTCGGCGAGCAGCCGCCCCGCCCACGGGGTGGCGGTCGCACCCTTCAGCACCACGGTGTTGCCGGTGATGAGCGCCGCGGCGGTCGGGCCGGCCGCGAGCGCAATCGGAAAATTGAACGGGGTGATCACCGCCCAGGCGCCGTAGGGCTTGAGCACGCTGCGGTTGCGCGAGGTGTAGCCCGTGAGCGGGTCGTTCGGCAGCTCGCGCTGGTAGCCGTGCGCGCGCTCGAAATCATCGCAGTAGACCGGAAAGAAGTCCGCCGCCTCCTGTGCCTCGCCGAGCGCTTCCATGCGGTTCTTGCCGACTTCGAGTGTCAGGGCGGCGCCGATGTCGTAGACGCGCTCCTCGATGAGCTCACCGGCGCGACGCAGGAGGCGAGCACGCTCGGCGGTGGGCGTGTCCCTCCAATCGGGCCAGGCAGCGTGCGCCGCACGCAGCGCCGCATCGGCATCGGCACGCGTCGCCGCCGCGAACTCACCGAGCAGCTGCTGCTCGTTCGCGGGATTGAGCTTTCGGAGCACCGCGGGCGTCTCGCGGTCCTCGCCGGCGAGGTAGAGCGGGTGACGGCGGCCGAGCTGGCCCGCAACGCGCGCCAGGGCGGCCTCGAAGCGCTGGTGCAGCTCTTCCGGCGGATCGAACATCGTGGCGTAGGTGAGCTTGAAACTCATGGGCGTGTTCCTCCAACGGCGGCGGTCAGCTCTCCGAGCAGCCGATCGAGCAGCGCGAGCGCATCGGCGAGCTCGCGCTCGGCGATGACGAGCGGCGGGGCCATGAGCAGCAGATTGCCACGCGCGGCGAAGGAGACACCCTCGCGCAGCGCCTTGCGCAGCAGCTCCCCGAGCGCCGGGTGCTGCTGCGGCCAGGGGGCGAGTGGCTCGCGCGTCGCGCGGTCGCGCACCAGCTCGAGCACCGCGAACAGGCCCTGCCCGCCGCGCACGTCGCCGATTGTGGCATGGCGTTGCTGCATGCGTCTCAGCTCCACCAGCATCGCCGCGCCAAGCTTACGCGAGCGCTCGATCAGGTCCTCTTCGAGATAGCTCTCGAGCGCCGCCACTCCCGCGGCGCACGAGAGCGGATGGCCGCAGTAGGTGAGGCCCGTGTAGAGCATCTGCGGCTCGAGCAGCCGCGCGATGCGGGATGAGAGCACCACCGCCCCGAGCGGCAGGTGGGCGCCGGTCAGACCCTTGGCGAGTGTCATGAGATCCGGGCGCGCCTCCTCGCCATAGCGCTGCCAGGCAAACCACTCGCCGCAGCGGCCGAAGGCGCTCATCACCTCATCCGCGATCAGACAGACGCCGGCGGTCTGCGTCGCACGGCGCAGCGCCGGCCAGAAACTGTCGGGCGCCACGATGCCGTTGGTGCCCGCGTTCGGCTCCATGAGCACGGCCGCCACGTTCGCGGCGCCCCGCTCAGCGATGAGTGCGGCGAGCGCTGCGGCGGCGGCGTCCCCGCACGCGGCGTCAGTCAGGGTGCCGAAAGGGCAGCGGTAGGCGTACGGCGGCGGTACGTGCAGCACGCGAAAAGCCTCGGGGTCTGACTGTGCGCTGGTGCGCGCATCGCCGGAAAGCGCCATGGCTGCGTAACTCGCACCGTGGTAGGAGCGGTCGCGCGTCACGATCCAGCCGCGCGGCTTGCCGGAGGCCGCCCGGGCGAACTTGACGGCGTGCTCATTGGCATCGGTGCCCCCCAGGGTGAAGAACACGCGGCCGCCGGTGAAACCCGAGCGCTCCAGCAGCAGCGCGGCGAGTTCGGCGCGCGGTTCGGCACCCCAGGCGCTCGTGACGAAGCAGAGCTTCTCGGCCTGAGCGCGGATCGCGGCGATCACCCGCGGGTGCTGGTGACCGAGGTTGCTGCACTCGGCGAGACTCGACATGTCGAGGATCGAGCGGCCATCCGCCGTGAAGAGCCGCGCGCCCTCACCCCCGACGATGGTGGGGGCCTGCCACTCGCTCTGCACACACCAGCTGTGGAGCACGGTGTCGCGCTCGGGGAGGCGGAGCGGGCTGGCTGGCTGTGCTGCGGCGGGCATGTGTGCTATTATCGAACAGCAATTCGCATAGCGAATCAGGTACATTAGACGCGCGTGCAGTCCTCGTCGTCAACGACGCTCGAGTTCGCCGGCAGCCCGGATTACGTCCAGTCCCTCGACCGGGGACTCGCGGTGATCCGGGCCTTCGATGCCGAGCATGCGGCCATGACGCTCTCGGAAGTCGCGGTGCGCGCGGCGCTGTCACGGGCGGTGGCACGGCGGCTGCTGCTGACCCTCGCCCATCTCGGCTACGTGCGCCAGCAGGGGCGGCAGTTCTCGCTTACCCCGCGCGTGCTCGAGCTCGGCTTCAGCTATCTCTCCTCGCTCAGCGTCGCCATGCTGGCGCAGCCCGTCATGGAGCAGGTGGCACACAGCATCGATGAGTCCTGCTCGCTCGCCGTGCTCGATGCCTACGACATCGTGTACGTGCAGCGCGTTCCCGTGCACAAGGTGATGACCATTACGCTCGGGATCGGCGCGCGCCTGCCGGCGTTCTGCACCTCGATGGGCCGGATGCTGCTGGCCGGCCTCGAGCACGAGGCGCTCGATCGCTGGCTGCGCGGCCTGCGGCCGCAGGCCTGGACGCGCCTGACCCTCACCGACAAATCGGCACTGCGTACGACGGTCGAGCGCGCCCGCGCCCAGGGCTACGCGTACGTCGAGCAGGAACTGCAGGAAGGGCTGTGCTCGATCGCCGTGCCGGTGCGCGATGGCCGCGGCCAGATCATTGCGGCGTTGAATTGCGGGATGCCCTTTCGCGTCGAGGCGCGCACCCACGCACTGAAGAAGGTGCTGCCGGCGTTGCGCAGCGGCGCGCGCAGCATCGAGCGCAGTCTCCTCACCGGCGCGGGCGCCGTCGCCGCGACCGCGCGCGCCTGAAACCGCTCGCCGGGGCGAGTGGATTCAGCCGGACGACCTTGCAGGGCTGAGGAATTTCCTCACAGAGGTCCCGCACCGCGCTCGATGAGCAGCGGCCGCTGGAAAGAGCGCATCGCGAAGTAGTAGACCGGACTGACGACCGCGATGCCGACCAGCCAGGAGATATCGACGCCGCCCATCGCGCGAGCCAGGGGACCGGTGTAAAAGTCGGTGGCGACGAACGGGATCTGCACCACGATCCCCACGAGATAACACGCCAAAGCGGTGACGTTGTAGTGACCGTAGACGCCACCGTCTGCCGCAAAGAAAGACGGCACGTGATAATCACCGAAGCGGATGAGGTAGTAGTCGATCAGGTTCACCGCGGTCCAGGGCACGAGCAGATAAAGAAGCAGCTCGTTGAAGTCACTGTAGAGGGGGAGGAAATTCCGTTCGCCGGCGATGCCGATGAGGAGTGCGGCCACGAATATTGCCGAGGCGATCACGATGCGCGCGCGATGGGTGATGCGCCAGCGGGGGAGGAGCGTATGACCGAGCGTGATCATTGCGAGCGCGCCGCCATAGAGACAGATGGCACCGGCCACGGCGACACCCGGTGCGAGGAGCAGCATGATGAAGAAAGCTACGCGCTGTCCGGTGAGATGAGCGATGGCGGTGACGACGTTGCCGTCGGTGACGGCCGGACCGATCATGGCGCCGAGGATCATCGGCAGCACGGCACCGAGCGTCGTGCCCCAATAGCAGGCCCAGAAGGCGCGGCGGGGGCCTGAGTCCGGCGGCAGATAGCGTGAGTAGTCGGAAACATAGGGCGCGTAGCCGAGCTGCCAGAGCGCGCCCATCGACACCATCTTGAAGAAACCGACTGCCGAAAAGGATCCCTGAGTGAGGAACTCCGCCGGCACGGGCGTGATGAACAGCAGCCAGATGTAGCACAGCAGCAGCGCGCTGCCCGAGACATAGGCCATCATGCGGGTGCTGAAGTGGATCAGATCGTGACCGAAAATCGCGGCGGCGAGGCTGATCGCGGCAATGGCGATGATGGCCGGGTGCGGGCTGAGTGCGGGAATGATGAGGTGCACCGACTGCCCGCCCGTTACGAAGGCGGTGGCGGCGTATCCCACGTACATGAAAGCGACCAGGGCGACGACGAAGCCGGCGCCCTTCGCGCCGAACTGGCCGCGGCTCTGAACCATCTGCGGCACGCCGAGCCGCGGACCCTGAGCCGCATGCAGCGCCATGAAGATCGTGCCGACCAGGTTGCCGAGCAGTATGGCCACTACCGCGGAGAGAAAGGACTGATGGAAGATCGTGGTGCCGAGAGCTCCGGTAACGACGGTCAGCACGTTCAGATTCGCACCGAACCAGAGCGTGAACAGCTGGTGGGCCTTGCCGTGCCTCTGGTCGAGCGGGATCTGGTAGATCGTGTGCTGCTCGATGCGCGAGGGTTTCTCAGGGCTGGACTGCATCGGGGCGCTCATCGGGGGCGGATCTGGCTGCGGAGAGGAGCGGCCCGACTCTAACATAGGCCCGGTGGGCCGCGAGGTGGCTCGGGAGAACTCATGACAGCCTTTCCGGACTTTGGTCTCACCCCGGCGGAGCGGCACGAAGCGGTCTTCGGCCATCGCTACGAGCGCCCCGGCATGGGGGGCGACGCCGGCGAGATCTGGTGCTACACGGACTCGATCGCCTACCCGCCCGGAGCGAACGTACGCCTGTCGGTGTGCTCGACGGCCCCGGGTTATCAGCTCGCGATCGTGCGCGATGGCGCGCAGGCGCGGCCGGTTCTGCAGCGGGAGGTTCACGGCGCGCGCTGGCAGGATACGCCCGAGCAGTGCTCGGTGGTCGGCTGCGGCTGGTCGCCGTCGGTGGAGTTCCGCGTGGGGGAGGACTGGCCCTCCGGCGCCTATCGGATCACGTTGACGGCGCACGGGCCGAAGGGCAACGAGCTCAGCGCCGACCACCTCTTCATCGTGCGTCCGGCCGCCGGCGCAAAGCCGCAACGCATTCTCCAGGTCGCGGCATCGGGGACGTGGACCGCCTACAACACCTGGGGAGGCTCGAATCACTACCAGGGAATCACGGGCCCGAAGCGCAATCAATACGCGACGACCGTGAGCCTCGAGCGCCCCTGGTGCCGCGGCTTCGTGGTTCTGCCGGACGGCGCGCCGCGGGTGCCGCTGGAGGCCGATCCGCCGCCGGGCGCGGCGCCGCGCTACCCGCACCTGGAGTGGGCGCTCGCGAACGGCTACTCCAACAAGTACGCATCCTCCGGGTGGGCGAGCTATGACAGACATTTCCTGCGCTGGGCCGAGAGCGCCGGCTTCGAGGTCGATCTCGCCAGCCAGCACGAATTGCATTTCCATCCGGAGATCCTCGAAGGCTACGACTGTGTCGTGTTCGTCGGTCACGACGAATACTGGACGTGGGAGATGCGCGATGCCGTCGATCGTTACGTCGAACGCGGCGGTCACGTGGCGCGGTTCGCGGGCAACTTCATGTGGCAGACGCGCCTCGAGAGAGGCGGCAAGGCACAGGTCTGTTACAAGTATCGGGCACGGGCCGAGGATCCGGTGTTCAAGTCTGCGGATCCGTCCCGGACTTCCGGCTCGTGGGAAGCCGGTGAGACAGGACGGCCGGGCGCGCTGACCTTCGGGCTCAACGCCACCGACGGCCTTTACGCAGGCTGGGGCGCCTGTGCGCCGCGAGGCGTGCGCGGCTTCCCGGTGTATCGACCCGAGCACTGGGCGTTTGCCGGCACGGGGCTTTGCTACGGGGATCTGCTCGGGGCTTCCGGTCACGCCTTTGGGTACGAGGTCGACGGGCTCGACTACATCATCCGCAACGGCCTCCCCGAGCCAACCGCGACGAGCGGTGCCCCGCCCGGGCTGCAGATTCTTGCGCTCGGCATGTCATCTCTCAAAGAGGAGCCGCTGGGGGTGCCGCCCGATGATCGATTTCTGTCCGATGACGATGCGAAGTACGTCGCGGAGATCCGCTTCGGAGAGAGTCGCGCTGCGGCCGTGGATCGAGTCAAACGGGGAGCGGGGATGATCGTCACCTTTGCCCGTGGCAGTGGTGAGGTGTTCCACGCCGGAAGCTGCGAGTGGGTGGCCGCTCTCTTGCGGCGCGATCCGATGGTAGAGCGCGTGACGCAAAACGTGCTGAGCCGCTACCTGGGACGCTAGGACTGCCCCGTTGCGACAGGCAGCGCTCAGGGCGCCCTGCCGAGGTATTGCTCGATCCACGCGAGGTAACGCGTCGAGCGGTCGACGAGGAAGCTCGGCCGCGTGAGCACGTGGTATTCGCCGGGATAAACGATGAGCTCGGTCGGAACGCCGAGCGTGCGCAGCGCCTGGTACATCTGCTCACCGCCGGCGATGGGCACGTTGAAGTCCTTATCGCCTCCGAGGAACAGCGTGGGGGTGCGAATGCGGTCCGCGTGGAAGAACGGATACGAAACCTGCGTCCATAGCGCGGGATTGCGCCACGGCGGACCCAGCTCGGCGTTGTATTCCGTGACGTATTCATCGGTCCCATAGGTAGTGAGCTGATTGCCACTGCCTGCACCGCAGATGGCCGCGCGGAAACGGGTGTCGCTCGCCACCACGTAGTCGGTGAGCAGTCCCCCGTAGCTCCAGCCGCCGACCGCGAGACGTCCCGGATCGGCGATGCCCCTGGCGACGACGTGGTCGACGCCCGCCAGGAGATCCTCGACCTCCTTGTGGCCCCAGTCCGCGAAGATGGCGCGCGCGAAGGCCGCGCCGCGGCCGGTGCTGCCGCGGTAGTTGACTGCCAGCACGAGGTAGCCGTGCGAGGCGAACAGCTGCCGCTCGAGCGGTGGTCCGTAGCCTTCGAGCTCCAACTCGTGCTGATCCTGGCCGTTTGGCCCCCCATGAATCCACAGGATGGTCGGGTAGCGATGACCGACGACGAAATCGGGCGGTTTGACCAACTGGCCGTGGATCTCCGTTCCATCGCGACTCGTGAAGGCGATGTCCTCGACCGTACCCAGTGCCAACTCATCGAGCAGTGCGTGGTTGTGAGCGCTGAGGGGCCGGAGCTTGCCCGCCTCGAGCGCATAGACCTCGACCGCCGACTGATCGCTGCTCGCAAGCACCGCGGTGTGCCCGCCGGCGGATGCCAGCTCCGACACTACCGTCGAATCCGCGAGGTGCGTGATCGCACCGCTCCCGAGCACCACCTGTGCGGGATACTGTAAGCCATCGTCCTCGATGGCGAACTGCACGGCGCGGCCGTCGGAAGTGAAGGTCGGCGACACGACGGCGCGGTCGAGTTTGCTGGTCAGATCGCGCACCTTGCCGGAAGCCACCTCCACCACCGCGAGATCGTCCATGATGTAGGCGTTGAATTTCGGCTCATCGCCGATGAGGAAGGCGATCAACCGTCCGTCCGGACTCCACTCGAGGTGCTGGTGATTCGGCGTCCACGTCTTGAGCAGACGACGCGGCTTGGCGCCTGCCGCGGGCGCCACCAGGTAGATCTCATCGATCCCTACCTCCGACGGGTCACCGCCCGCCTTGCGGCTCACGTAGGCGATCTCGCGCCCGTCGGGGGAGAACGCCGGCAGCGAATCCTCGCGCTCGGCATCGGTGGTGAGAGCCTGAACGGCTCCGCTGCGCACATCGAGCAGGTAGAGGTGCGAGCGTGACGCGGCGGTGAGGTAGCCTTCCTTGTCCTGCTTGAACTGCAAGGCATCGATGACGAGCGGCCTCACCGCTTTCGCCGCTTTCGCCGCTTTGCCGGGCTCGTCCTTCTCCGCCGACTTACCGGGCTTGCTCTCGGCAGCGCCCTCCTCGAGCCCGTGCATGACCAGCACGATGTGGGTGCCATCGGGCGACCACGCGTAGCCGCTGATCTCGCCGTTCACGTGCGTGACCTGCCGCGGCTCCCCACCGTGACGGTCGAGAAGCCACAACTGCGTGTCAGCACCCGAGGGCCGCGCCGACAGGAAGCTCAGGTAACGGCCGTCGTGGCTGAAGTGCGGCTTGCTCACGCTCTCTCCATGCGT